>JBDRUR010000115.1:0-2734 GCA_039801485.1 Caldifarciminota bacterium | reverse complement strand
GGGTGGTCGTCATTCACCATTTTTCTCTGGTTATCGACCACAATTCTATATTCGAACAACTGATGTGACTGGAACGATTAAATTGCCCGAAGGTGTTGAAATGGTTATGCCCGGTGATAACGCCAATTTAGAAGTAGAGCTAATTACAACCGTCGCATTAGAAGTCGGTTCGAGATTTGCGATTCGTGAAGGTGGTAAAACAGTTGGTGCCGGTGTAGTTACTAAAATTATTGAATAATGCGACCGATTATTACCCTTTCGTGTAAAGATTGTAAACGGCGTAACTATACGACAACAAAAAATAAAAAGAGCCAAGAGCGATTAGAGTTAAAAAAGTATTGCCCCTTTTGTCGAAAACATACGGTACATAGAGAAGTAAAGTAGGCGTGTAGCTCTAACGGATAGAGCGCCGGACTCCAAATCCGGGGGTTGGGGGTTCAAATCCCTCCACGCCTGTATTGAATGTGAATATAATTAGAAAAATAAAAGACTATATTAAAAGCGTAATTGCCGAACTTAAAAAAGTTAGTTGGGCAAAACCACGCGATTTGTTTCAGACAACGGTAGTGGTAATTGTACTATCATTGGTGATGGCGATTATAATCTTTTTATTTGATTTTGTCTTTTCTCGTTTGTTACAGTTAATATTAAGATAACTAAATTATGAATTTTTTTGTGGTGCATACTTACACTAAACAAGAAAAAAAAGTTGCCGAGATATTAAAGAAAACTGTGGAAAAACAAGGACTACAGCATCTAATAAATCCGGAAAATATTATCGTGCCGGTAGAACATATCACAAAATTTAAAAAAGGTAAAGCAGTACCTGAAGAAGAAGAACGACGGCTTTATCCCGGATATATTATTGTTGAAATGGAACCGACCGAAGAAAGTTTTAGAATTATAAATTCAATACCGGGCGTAACCCACGTACTTGGTACAAAAAGGCAACCAATTCCGTTAGACGATAAAGAAGTTGCTATGATTAAAGAACAGATCGAGTCGGATGGTAAAAAAGTAAGGACTGACGTACCATTTAATAAAGGTGAACCAGTTAAGGTCATTAATGGACCGTTTAGTGGCTTTTCAGGAATTGTTGAAGAGATCTATCCGGACCGTCGGCGAGTAAAAGTGATTGTGACAATTTTTGGTCGACCAACGCCGATTGATTTAGATTTTTTTGAGATTCAAGCAATATGATTGTCTTAAATAGAAAATTTGGGAGATAACTATGGCTAAGAAAATTACCGCAATTGTTAGACTACAAGTCCCAGCTGGTCAGGCAACACCTGCGCCACCGGTTGGTCCGGCTTTAGGACAACACGGTGTTAATATTATGGAGTTCTGCAAACAGTTTAATGCTCAAACGAAAAACCAACCGGCAGGCATGATTATTCCAGTGGTATTAACTGTGTATTCTGACCGAACTTTTACATTTGTCACTAAGTCACCACCAGCAGCTATTTTATTAAAACAAGCAGCCGGACTCGCCAAGGGTTCGGGTGAACCTAATCGAAATAAAGTTGGCAAAGTATCCAGGCAAGTGATTAGAGAAATTGCCCAGAAAAAGATGGCAGACTTGAATGCGCACGATTTAGAATCGGCGATGAAAATTATCGAAGGCACTGCCCGTTCAATGGGAATTATTGTGGAGGATTAATGGTAAAACGAAGCAAACGATATCGTACTCTATTAGCGAAAGCCGATAATAAATTAACATATAATTTAAAAGAGGCAATTCAAAAAGTTAAAGAAAATGCTACGGCAAAATTCGATGAGACAATCGATTTAGCAATAAATTTAGGAATTGACCCCAAAAAGCAAGACCAGATGGTGCGTGGAAGTGTTTCTTTACCATTTGGAAGCGGGAAGAAAGTCCGTGTTTTGGTAATTACTCGCGGAGAAAAAGAAAAAGAGGCCAAAGAGGCTGGTGCAGATTATGTAGGTTTCGAAGAGTATATTAATAAAATCAAGGATGGTTGGTTAGACTTTGATGTGGTTGTTGCGACACCAGATGTGATGTCAGAAGTAGGTAAGCTCGGTAAGATTTTAGGAACAAAAGGACTTATGCCATCACCTAAAACCGGCACAGTTACATTTGATGTCGGTCCAATAGTTAAAAGTTTAAAGGCAGGGCGTATTCAATTTAAAACTGATAAAACCGGCAATGTTCATACGATTGTTGGTAAGGCGTCATTTAGTTCTGACATGTTAGAAAAAAATATTTTAGCGGTTATTTCCGAACTATTAAAACTCAAACCAGCGACCGCTAAGGGGCAGTTTTTACGAAGTGTTACTTTATCCTCAACGATGGGAATCGGATATAAATTAGATGTTAAAGAGTTGACCGAACTGGCACGAAAAGAAGTTTAATACGAAAATTAAATTTTAGAAGGTAATTATGGTAGCAAGCGATAAGGTTTTGAAATTAGAACAAATTAAAAAGTTAGTCAGTGATGCTAAGGCAATCTATTTTGCTGATTTGGGACGAATTAAAGCAAATGATATTACTGATTTGCGCAGAAAACTATCATCGGTTAATGCCAAAGTTAAAGTAGTAAAAAATCGAATAACGAAACGTGCATTTAATGAAATTGGCCTAAGCGGCATCGAGAGTTTTCTCGTGGGACCAACCGCATTGATTCTTTCTTTTGACGACCCATTAACGCCGGCTAAGTTGATTAAGGATTACAGTAAAAAGACTGTCGGAATAAAAATTAAGGGTGCCTTTTTC
>JBDRUR010000114.1:0-2965 GCA_039801485.1 Caldifarciminota bacterium | reverse complement strand
TAAATGCGTGGCAAAACTGTGCCGAAAGATATGAGCACTCACCGGCTTATTGATTTTGGCTTTATTGACATATTCTTTTAAGATTTTGTGTAATCCCATCCGCGAAAGTCTTTTACCACGACTGTTAACAAATAGATAAGGCATGATCTTATCTTTGACAAATTGTCTGCGAGCAAAATTGTAATAGTTTTTAAGCGCTTGTAGTGCCGGCTTGCCAATTGGCACAATCCGCTCTTTGTCGCCTTTGCCTAAGACCCTAATAAAACCGTCTTGAAATGAGATGTCATCAAGTTTTAGTGCCAAAAGTTCTGATGCCCGCAAACCAGATGCATAAAGTAGTTCAATGATTGCTCGGGCACGCAGGTCTTTAGGAGTAGACTGATTGGCACAGTCAAGTATTTTTTTTATTTCTTCAACCGTTAATACCGTTGGTAATTTTTTTCTTACCTTTGGCAGTTCAATGTTTTCAGTTGGGTCAACAGTAATCTTTTCTTCGGAAATCAAGAACTGAAAAAACATCTTCAGTGCGGTGATTTTTCGGGCAATTGAAGCCGTGGCTAATTTTAAGGAATGAAGTTGAGCAAGATAATTCTGGATATCTGGTTCATTGAGCATAGTTAATTTTTTCTCGGAAACATATTGAAGAAATTGACGAACATCGGTTAGATAACAATCGGCGGATTGTTTGGCAAGACTACGTTCAACAATTAAATAGTTTGAAAATTGCTCTAATGTTTGACGATAGCTAATAATTGTTTTTGGTTCCGCAAGCATAACTTTATTTTTGAATGACGGTATCTTTTAAGAAATTTTCGTCATCGCGCTCTGGATAGTCTTCGTTATAATGAAGTCCGCGTGATTCTTTTCTTAAAATGGCGCTCTGGATTATTAATTGCGCAATGATAACCATATTTTTTAATTCGATGACAGTTGGTGATAATGGTTGTAATGTTTTTACCTGCTCATCAATTTCATTCACCGCCGTTAAACCGGCTTGTAATCTTTGGTTAGAACGGACGATACCGGCACAGTCCCAGACGATTTTTCGTAATTTGTTGGTTAACTCAACTGCCTTGGAATTTTCAGTAAGGGTAATTGTTATTGGTTCAATTTTAATTTTACTGGCAATCGCAGCTGATTGGCTTTGAAAGATTTCTTTGGCTTTGATTGCGGCGCGTTCCGCAAAGACTAACGCTTCTAATAACGAGTTTGATGCCAACCGATTAGCACCGTGTAGACCTGAACAGGCGCATTCCCCAATCGCAAATAAGTTTGGAATGTTAGTTTCGCCCCACTCATTAATCATTATGCCACCGCAAACATAATGCGCGGCAGGCACTACTGGAATCATTTGTTTGGTGATATCAAGACCGAGTGATATACAGGTATTATAAATATTGGGAAAGCGTCTTTTTATCTTTTCTGGGTCTAAATGGGTAATATCAAGCAGGACATAATCTAAATTTGCCTTTTTCAATTCATTGTCAATTGCTCGAGCAACAACATCGCGTGGTGCTAAACAACCGAGTTCGTGATATTTTTCCATAAAGGTTCTGCCATCTGGTGTTCTTAATAGACCGCCTTCACCACGCACTGCTTCCGAGATCAGAAAATAACGGTTGTTGATCTTATGACCATATAAGGCAGTAGGATGAAATTGAATAAATTCCATATTGGCGATTTTGGCACCATTATTGTAAGCAATAGCAATGCCATCACCGGTGGCAATTGGTGGATTGGTGGTATGAAGATAAACTTGGCCAATGCCACCAGTTGCCAAGACAACAATCTTGGCGGTAAAATATCGTTGTTCACCGGTCTTAGTGTCAATGGCAATTGCGCCACAACAATTGCCGTTTTTATCAAAGATCAAATCGTAGACCAGATGGTGTTCGAAAAACCGGCACTTTTCTTTGACGGCTTTTAGCAGTCCGTTTTCAATTTCACGACCAGTGTAATCCTGTGCATGAACAATCCGGGCACGGCTATGACCACCTTCTTTGCCTAAATCAAAATGCTTTTTGCCAAAAGAGTTATAATAAGTGGTAAATTGAATGCCGGTTTCATAAAGTTCTTGGACAAGTTTTGGACCTTCATTACAGACCATCCGGACAATTTCTGGTTTTGCTAGACCTTGGCCGTTTTTAATAGTGTCTTTGATATGCGTCTCTGGTGAATCGTCTTCGCCAAATGCCGCGGCAATACCACCCTGAGCATAATTGGTGTTGGATTCGGTATCTTCTTTTTTGGTGATGATGTCGACCTTGCCATAAGGTGATACCTTATACGCAAACCACAAACCAGCAATGCCAGAACCAATAATTAAAAAGTCAGTAGTTATTTTATTGTCGTTCATTGCCGAGTTGTTCAAAATCTAAAGATGACGCCGATGCCATTTTGGTCTTGATTGGGTGCAAGACCAAAGGTAAATCGTTTGTCTTGAGTGAAGAATGCACAGTCAATTACGCTGATTGCTCGGTTAAGCAAGGCACAACCGAGCATAAAGCCAGCCCGAGTTAGTGCGCTGCGCGCACTTTTACGTATTTGCCAATAAGCATAGCGTAATGAGTCAGATTTCCAGTTCCAACTTGAATCGCCAAAATAGCCATGCTGGTAAAGATATTCAAGTTGGGCTTGTGGGTCATTAGGATATTTTTCTCTTGCTTCCCGACGAATGTCATCATTATACGCATCAGAACTTGAGTATAACTCTAAAGCCCGATAGTATTTATCAGATTTAATTTTAATATTAGCCTCAGCATTTACTTTAGCAAATAATTTGGCATCATGATTTCTGGAATGTCCATACCACTGAAAGCCACCATATAAAAGCCAAATTGCACCATCAGCCCACAGCATCGCTTCGCCCTTATGATTATTTTTCAGTATCGTTTGACCCCAACCCGGGATAATCGCTGAAGCAATAATTGCCCTGGTTTTGGCTTGGGATTTTGATTTCTGAAAT
>JBDRUR010000113.1:0-3095 GCA_039801485.1 Caldifarciminota bacterium | reverse complement strand
CAATTGCTTATTTTGGCGACGGTTATCGGATTCATATCTCAGGTCTTACTCATCGGCAAGATGGCTTTCCAACCAATGACCCGAATGTCATTGCTTGGAAAATGGACCGGCTGAAAGATAAAGTTGATAAAAATCGCGATTGGCTGCATTTAACTGAACAATTAGATTTAGACGCCGAAACCGTCATTGTTTCGTATGGCAGTTCGGCAAGGACGGCAATTGAAGCAAAATATGAATATGAGAAAGCAACAAAAAAGAGAATTGGGTTTTTGAGACTAATTACACTTTGGCCATTTCATTACCATAAAATTGCTGATTTATTAAAAAACGCTAAAAGAGTGGTTGTCGTCGAGATGAATCAAGGTCAAATGACCCGGGAGATTGCTCGGGCAGTAAAACGCGATGTCGAAATTGTCAATGTTAATCGCTATGATGGTGAGATGATAACGCCAGAACAGGTTTTGGAAAAGTTATGAAAGAAGAAATATTAAATTATTTACGGTTAGATGACCGCTTTCCCCATATTTTGTGTCCGGGCTGTGGCATTGGTTCGGCAATGAATACCATGGTCAGGGCAATTTCCGAACTAGCGTTAGATAAAAATAAACTTTGTATTGTTTCTGGCATCGGTTGTTCATCACGGGTGCCAGGCTATATTGATTGTGATACTTTTCATACTCTGCACGGTCGGGCAATTCCTTCAGCAACTGGCGTCAAACTCGCCAGACCAGAAATGAAAGTTATTATCATTGCCGGTGATGGTGATTTATTGGCAATTGGTGGCAACCATTTTATTCATGCCGCCCGTCGCAATCTTGACTTGACGGTAATATTAATAAACAACTTCAATTATGGTATGACCGGTGGTCAGTTTTCGCCAACAACCCCTCAGGGTAAAAGAGGCACCACTGCCCCGTATGGTTGCGTAGAACGGGATTTTAACGTCTGTGAAATGGCAAAAGCGGCGGGTGCGGTTTTTGTTGCCCGGAGCACGACTTATCATACGCCGCATTTAAAAGGTTTAATTAAGCAGGCAATAAAGAAAAAAGGGTTTTCATTGGTTGAAGTCGTCTCGCAATGTCCAACATTATATGGCAGGTTAAATCGGATGGGCGATGCGGTAAAGATGCTTGAATATTACCGTGACAATTCGATAACAATTTCATCAATTAAAAATCCCCAGGATGCCGAAGGTAAAATTGTTATTGGTGTCTTACATGATAGCGAAGCACCAGAATATTTTGAGACCTATAAAAAAATTATTAATATTGCCCAACAGACTAAATAATTAAATATTATGCGGAAAGAAATTAGACTGGCAGGTACCGGTGGTCAAGGTCTATTAAAAGCCGGTGAAATCTTGGCTGAAGCCATTGGTGTTTACGAAGGCAAAAAGGTTATCCAAACCCAAAGTTATGGACCCGAAGCCCGCGGCGGTGCCTCCAAGACTGATATCATTATTGCTGACCAAGAGATATTTTATCCTAAAGCCCGACAATTAGATATTATCTGTTGTCTTTCTCAGAAATCAGTTGATGCTTATCTTAGTGATTTAAAACCTGATGGTATTGTCATTGCCGACAGTTTTTATGTCAAGCGGTGCTTAGCCAAAAACTTGTTTCATTTGCCATTATCTGAACGTGCCCGCCAAGAACTTGGTCGTGAACTTTTTACCAATATCGTCCTATTAGGCGCTTTGTCCGAAATCACCAAGATTGTAAAAATTGAATCACTCCAAAAAGCATTAGCCCATCGGGTGCCACCAACAACTTTAGAACAAAATGCCAAAGCGCTACAATTAGGAAGAAAAATTGCCTGTTCGCAAATTGACTAAAACCACGCCAATAGACGAAAACGCCTCAGTTGTCAATTATTTACAATTATTATTGAAGCCGAGTTTTTGGGGCAAAGATGTTAAAAAGGTAAATTTAATTCAAACCCATACCTCCTGGGTGTTTTTAACTGGAAAGTATGCCTATAAAATAAAAAAACCGGTCTTCTTTGGCTTTTTAGATTATACCTCACTTTCTGCCCGAGAACATTTTTGTAAAGAAGAGTTTCGGATCAATCAACTACTGGCACCGGATATTTATTATCAGGTAATGCCGATTGTCAAAATTGGCAATAAAATTGCCTTAGCAACTAAAAAGAATAAATACCCAGTTATCGATTATGCAATCAAAATGCGAGAGTTACCGCAGGATGCAATTATGACCAGTCGGCTAAAACATAAAATGGTCAACTATTCAACAATTGATGAGATTGCCCGGATCATTGCCCATTTTCATAATCAGTCAATCGCCAAACCCGACTTTCTGAAGTTTGGGAGTTTAGAAATTATTAAATATAACTGGGACGAGAATTTTGCCCAAACCGAACCGTTTGTCAATATTACCATCAATAAAAAAACTTTCAACGAAATCAAAAGTCAAGTCGAAAAATTTATGGAGATTAATGCGCCAATATTTGAAAAAAGAATTGCTGACGCAAAGATTAAACAGTGCCACGGTGATTTACATTCCCACAATATTTTTATTGTTGATGCTCATTCAACAAACTTATCAAGAAAAAAACTCGGCCCAGAAAAGGTCTACATCTTTGACTGTTTAGAGTTTAATCCCCGATTCGCAATCTCTGATGTTGCATCAGAAATTGCTTTTTTTGTGATGGATTTGGAGTTTTATCAACACAAACACTTAGCCGACTTCTTTATTGCCCGCTATCTTAATTATACTAATGACTGGGAAATGTTGAGAGTTTTAGACTTTTATAAGTGTTATCGGGCATATGTGCGGGGCAAGGTCACCAGTTTTAACCTTAATGACCGAGGTATCTCGAAAAGCCAAAAAATGCAAGCAGTACTTGAAGCCAAAAAATACTTTGCCTTAGCCGATAAATATGCTCAAAACTTATTTGTATCGCCAAAACTAATAATGATAATGGGCTTACCCGGTGTTGGTAAAACCTATTTGGCACAACACTTATCAAATGAAATTCTGGCATTTCATTTGTCTTCGGACATTATTCGCAAAGAGATTACCAACACGCCAATTGAAAAGCACTGTTTTGAAGGCTATGGCAAAGGTATCTATGCC
>JBDRUR010000112.1:0-3395 GCA_039801485.1 Caldifarciminota bacterium | reverse complement strand
ATCAGGCCGATTAAACCAGATAGCTTCTAAAATACCGGTTTGATCAGTGACAATTATCCGGACAACATCGCCTTTATTTTTTGTCTTTTTGACCCCAGCGGCAAGTACTTTGACGAAGACGGTTGCTTCAGTATCAACTTTGATTTCACTGATGCTTTTTATTTCGGTGCGGTCAAGATAGCGTCGCGGAACTAAAAATAATAAATCTTCAATTGTCTCGACACCAATTTTTTTAAGATAGGCGGCGCGTTTGGGGCCGATGCCCTTTAGATATTGAATATCAGTTTTTAATCCCGCCGAGTATTGATTATTTTTTATGTTGCTCAATTTGACCTTTCATTGGAACAAATCTTACTGGTTCAAATTCGTATTTAACTAGTTGTTCGCCCTGTTTTTCAAAGACGGTCAGAATTTGGGTTGAATATTCTTCGCCCATCGGGGCAATTATTCGACCACCATCTTTTAATTGTCTGACTAAAGAATCTGGTAGATAAGGCGGGGCACAGGTAATAATAATCACATCAAATGGCGCTTTTTCGGTCCAACCCAAATATCCGTCGTCACATTTTACATAGACATTGTCGTAGCCTAAATCCTTTAATCTTTTTTCGGCTGACTTTGCTAGTGATTCAATAATTTCGATTGTGTAAACCTCTTTCGACAATAATGATAGAATTGCTGCCTGATATCCTGAGCCGGTGCCAATTTCTAAGACTTTTTCATCACCTTTAAGTCGGGCAAGTTCAGTCATAATCGCAACAATATAAGGTTGCGAAATTGTCTGCCCTTCGCCGATTGGTAACGGGTAATCGCAATACGCTTCGGCTTTGTACTCCTCAGGAACAAATAAGTGTCTGGGTACTTTTTCCATTGCCTGCAAAACACGGCGATTAGTTATGCCCCGAGATTCAATCTGATATTTCACCATTTCTTTTCGCTCTTTCGCAAAACGGTCTGGGTGTTTGATATTATGGCTACCACAAAAAGTAATGAATATCAGTATCGATGATAACAGCAAGAAAATAAAGAAATTCAACATATATTTCATTTGCCACTAATCATTTTAATAAATTCTTGCTCAGTGATTATTTTCACACCTAATGCTTTGGCTTTATCGTATTTTGACCCGGGATTTTCTCCAACTAAAACATAATCAGTATTTTTTGATACCGATGAAGAGACATTGCCACCAAGATTAATAATAATTTCGCTGGCTTGCTCTCGGGTATAGTTTTTTAAGGCACCGGTTAGCACAAATGTTTTATTCGCCAATGGTTTCTTTGCTTTAGTGCTAATATCTTCACTAAATTTTAACCCAACTTTTTTGAGTCGTTCAATTAGTCTGATATTTTCTTTGTCAGAAAAGAAATTAATAATACTTTCGGCAACAGTCGGACCAATACCCATAATATTGGCAATCTCTTCAAATTTTGCTTGTTGTAATTTATCAATTGATGGAAATGCCGAAATTAATAACCGGGCAGTATGAATGCCAACATGTCGGATACCCAAAGCAAATAATACCCGACTATAAGGTCGTTGCTTACTTTCGGCAATTGCGGTTAATAAGTTATTTACTGATTTATCGCCCATTCGTTCTAAATTAATTAAATCCTCGTATTTTAAATGATACAAATCAGCAAAATCCTTAACTAGTTTTTTATCAACTAATGTTTCAATAATCACATCGCCTAATCCGCGAATGTCCATTGCTTGGCGACTGGCAAAATGCATAAGCCTACCTTTAATTTGCGCTGGGCAAGAGGCATTAATGCAACGAATGGCGACTTCATCCGCTTCGCGCACCAATTTTGATTGACAAACTGGACAACGGGTCGGAATTTCAACTGGTTTATTTCTTTTAATATTTTTGTCGATAACCACTTTCACAACTTGCGGAATTACTTCCCCGGCTTTTTCAATTAGGACTCGGTCACCGATTCGAATATCTTTTCGTTTAATCTCGTCAAAATTATGAAGTGTTGAGCGGGAAATGGTTGAGCCGGATAAGAAAACCGGTTCTAATTCGGCAACCGGCGTTACAACCCCGGTCCGGCCAACACTAAAAATAATATTAGTAACTTTTGTCGTTACCTGCATTGGCGGATATTTATAAGCAACTGCCCATCGTGGACTTTTGGTAGTTTCGCCCAGTTTTTCCCGGCTGGCAAAATCATCGATTTTAATCACCATCCCGTCAACTTCATAGGGCAGATTAAATCGTTTTTCTTTCCATTCTTCACAGTATTCAATGACTTGTTCAATTGATTGGTATCGTTCTGAATGGGGGATAACCTTAAAGCCGACTTTTTGTAATACTAATAATGTTTGCAAATCAGATTTAAATTTTGCTGACGGCGGACGCGGAATGGTGTGGACAAATATATCCAATTTGCGCTCAGCAACTAATCTGGGGTCTAATAACTTCAGGCTACCAGCAGTTGCATTTCTTGGATTAGCAAACAGTGGTTCTCCTTGCCTTTCTCGTTCTTTATTTAACTGTTCAAACTGTTTTTTAGTTAGAAATACTTCACCGCGGACTTCAAAGGTGCTTAACTCAGTAGTATCTAAGATGACTAACGGGATTGATTTAATCGTCTTCAAATTTTGAGTAATATCATCGCCGGTAGCGCCATCACCGCGAGTTGCGCCTTGAACAAATTTGCCATCAACATATTTTAAGGAAACTGCAACACCGTCGATTTTCTGTTCAACAAGGTAATTTACTTGCTCAATCGATTTACGGATTCTTTTATCAAATTCTCTTAGTTCATCGTAGGAGTAAGTATTATCTAGGCTAAGCATTAATGGCGAATGGCTTACTGGTTTAAACTCTTTAATTGGTTCACCGCCAACTCGTTGCGTTGGTGAATCCGGGGTAATTAAATCCGGGAATTCTTTTTCAAGGTCTGATAACCGTTTTAACAATAAATCGTATTCATAATCTGAGATAACCGGGTCGTTTAACACATAATAACGATAATTATGATAATTAATCTCCTTGCGTAATTTTTCTATTTCCTTTTTTGCTTGCGTCTTGGTCATCAATAATATTTTTACCGAAATTAAAAAAATGTCAAGTATAACCTACGGGTATAAGATTGGTATAAGATTTTTCTGTTTTATTTTAAGATTCAGTTACTTTTTGAGTATTTTCTCTACCTGCTATTTAACAACTACCAGGCTTTTAATGATTCTTATGGCATTGGTTTGTAAAGACAAGAAATAAACACCATTTGATAGAGTTTTTGAGTCAAGGGTTAATGAGTAGTTGCCGGGTTGTTTGTATTCGTCAAGCAAAGTTTTAATTAATCTTCCTGAAATATTATAGAGTTGAATTGTAACTTTTTCTTCAACGGGCAACGAGTAACGAATAACGGATAACGATTTTGCTG
>JBDRUR010000111.1:0-3513 GCA_039801485.1 Caldifarciminota bacterium | reverse complement strand
CCAAAATTCAACAGTTATTAAAAGTTACTGATAAGGAAGTTTTACAGGCACTAGCTAACATTCAGAATTTAGAAACACGGCCTGCTCGTCGCTATTTAACAGCACCGACGAGTTATATTAACCCGGATTTTGCGATTAAATGGCAAGAAGATAAACTCATTGGTTATATCAATGATGAAACGATTCCCATTTTACGCATTTCGCCTCGGTATCGTGAAATTGTATTAAATCCCCAAAATTTTTCGAAAGAAGAAGTTGATTTTGCTCGTCAACGGCTGCAAAGTGCCGTCATGATTATCAAAGGTATTGAATCGAGAAGGAATCTTTTGAATAATATCTTGAAATATTTAATTGATAATCAAAAAGAATTTTTCATTCACGGCAGTGAACAATATATCAAGCCAATTCTAATCAAAGACATTGCCACCGCATTAAATGTTCATATATCGACAATCTCCCGGGCAGTCCAAAATAAATATGTTGAGACACCGGTTGGTATCTTCCCCCTTAGGTTTTTCTTTACCACCGGCATCGGTGAACATAGCCGAGTTAGTATTAAGGAAAAGATCCGAGAAATTATTAACGCTGAGGATAAGTCCAAACCATATACTGATGAGCAAATTGTAGTCTTATTAAATCAGCAAAATATCAAATTATCCCGAAGGACCGTAGCGAAATATCGTGAAGAAATGAACATCCCTGGCTCAAACGAACGGGCAATAACTATTTAGAAAGATACAATGAATGCAACTAAAAAGCAAAGAATATTAAAAATTATTAATCAAACTAAAAACCATGCTTTTTTGGCTACCAGTGATAACAGACAACCGATAATTCGTTCCATGACCCCAATTGTTGAAGACAATTTATCAATTTGGTTAGCGACATTTAATTCATCAAGAAAAGTTAAGCAGATTAAGAAAAATCCCAAAATATGTCTTGCGTTTATTTCCCAGCCAAATGGTGATAAAACTGCGATTGTTCTTGGCAAAGCAAAAATAGTTAAAAATCTTAGGGAAAAACAACGAATTTGGAAACTGGCAAATTATGATATGTCACAATACTTTAAAAATGGTCCAACTGATACCGAATTTTGTTTACTAAAAATTATCATTAACAAAATTGAATGGTGGGATAACTGGCAGACCGGACGACAAATTTATATTCCATCTAAATCTAAATAACCCGCTAATTTTTAGCACGCGACTCAGCATCTACTTTTTATTCTTGACGCCAGTGTAAATCATATTATAATTAAAAAATATGGCTAAAATTAGAATAAATCAAAATTGGTGCAAGGGTTGTGGTTTGTGTCTCGAAATCTGTCCGAAAAATGTTTATGACCGTGATGTCAAAGTATCATCAAAAGGATTTCGGGAAATCATTATTAAGAAGCCTGAAGCTTGCACCCGATGTCTTTTGTGTGAATTGCTCTGTCCGGATTTAGCAATCACTATTGAAAAAAATAAAGACCATGCCGCAATTGAAAGTTAAGAGTCTGCTTTCTCCTAAAAAATATTTTATGCAGGGAAACATTGCTTGTGCCGAGGGTGCTTTGGCAGCCGGCTGTCGTTATTATGCTGGTTATCCGATAACACCTTCTTCCGAAATAATGGAACATCTATCAAATCGTTTACCAGAGGTAAACGGTATTTTTATCCAAATGGAAGACGAAATCGCTTCGATTTGTTCGGTAATCGGTGCCTCCTGGGCAGGGGCAAAAGCGATGACCGCTACTTCTGGTCCGGGTTTTAGTTTAATGCTTGAAGGCATTGGTTACGCATTAATGACCGAAACCCCTTGTGTCATTGTTGATGTTCAACGAGCCGGTCCAGCAACCGGTCAAGCAACACGACCCGGTCAAGGAGATATTATGCAAGCACGATGGGGAGCACATGGCGATTATCGGATTATTGCGCTCTCACCGTGGTCGGTTCAAGAAATGTATGACTTAACCATAAAAGCATTTAATCTTGCTGAAAAGTTTCGTGTGCCGGTTATTTTGTTAGCCGATGAAGTAGTCGGACATTTAAAAGAAAGTTTTATCATCCAACCAGAGATTGAAATATTCGAACGCGATAAGTCACAATCCTCTCCCCCGTTTGGCAGTGATAAAGAAGACGGCGTTCCACCAATGCCAGTATTTGGACAAGGCGCCAAGTTACTGGTAACTGGTTCCACTCATAATGAATTTGGTATCAGGAAAGTGGCTGACCCACTAGTCCAAGATAAATTAGTTAAGCGACTTTGCTTAAAAATTGATAATCATAAGAGCGAAATCTGTGAAGCAGATTTATATTTTACTAATGATGCCGAATATCTTTTTGTTTCATTTGGTAGTTCAGCACGAAGTGCTTATGCCGTGGTTAAACAATTAAGAAATGAAGGCATTAAAGCCGGCCTGCTCCGCTACCAAACCATCTGGCCCTTTGACGAGACAATTTTAAAGCAAGCTTCAGAAAACGCCAAATTGATTTTTGTCCCGGAAATGAACCGTGGCCAACTCGTTTTGGAAGTTATCCGGGTTTTGTGTAATAAACAAATTATCTCGATAACAAAAACGCAGGGCGAAGCAATTTTACCTTCAGAAATATATCAAGAATGTAAAAAATATATCAAATGAGTGAATATCTTTATAAATATTTAAGAACCGAAGTATTTCCAACCCCATTCTGTGCTGGTTGTGGTCATGGAATATTGATGGGCGCAATTTTACGGGCAATCGATGAATTAAGATTGGATTTTAATAAGTTCGTCTTTGTTTCGGGCATTGGCTGTGGTGCTTGGATACCCAGCCCACATTTTCTGGCTGATACCTTGCATACCTTACACGGACGACCAATAGCTTATGCTACCGGTGTCAAAATGGTTAATCCTGAATTAAAGGTAGTTGTGATTTCCGGCGACGGCGATTTGGCAGCAATTGGTGGTAATCATTTAATCCACGCTGCTCGCCGCAATATTGAAATAACCGTTATCTGTGCTAATAACAGCATTTATGGAATGACCGGTGGTCAAGTCTCGCCGACTACGCCACAAAATGCCAATACCACGACAACGGCTAAAGGCAATCCAGAAAAACCATTTGATTTATGTAAATTGGTTTATGCTTGTGAAGCCGCCTATGTTGCGCGTTATACCGTATTTCATATCAAACCACTAATCAATGCGATTAAAAAGGCGCTTACTACTAAGGGATTTTCTTTCATTGATGTCATTTCGCCCTGCCCAACCCAATTCGGTCGCAGAAATAAAAAATCGACTTTGTATGAAATGCTTAATGACTTAAAATCCCGAGCAATTCGATATGAAACCGCAAAAAATTTACCAAGAGAAGCATTAGTTGATAAGATAATCATTGGAGAATATCGTGACTAAGATTAAAATTGCCGGTTTCGGTGGTCAAGGTGTCATTCTTGCTGGTGAACTTCTTGCTTATGCAGCGGTAATTGAAGGTAAAGAAGGCAGTGCGATTGGTTCTTATGGTTCTGCTGCGCGCGGCGGTTTAACCTG
>JBDRUR010000110.1:0-3523 GCA_039801485.1 Caldifarciminota bacterium | reverse complement strand
CAAAGCCGTGGAAAGCGGGAAGTGCGCTTACTGCTTACAATGGCAAGATTTATGCGATGAAGGCTGGCGAAAAGCCGAACTGGTTCTTGAACTTTGACCCATCAACTCTTGAATGGGGCACTCCTGAAACCTTAACGACTTTTGATAGCGTTGCTGGCGGTATTAAGAAACTCTATGTCAAAGCAGGTGGTTGTATGGCGACAGCTGATGATGGCATTTATGGTATTAAGGGTGGCGGAACAAATACCTTCTACAAATACACACCGACAACTGGTTGGATACAATTGGTTGCCGATACAATTCCAAGACTCCATAAGAAGTCTGTGCCGAAAGAGGGCGCAGCAATGGGTTATGTCAATGGCAGAGTCTGGTTGCTGAAAGGTAATAAGACACCTGAGTTCTGGTCATATCTGCCATACACTTTGGTTGCACGACCAACCGTTACAACAATTCCGACAACAATGGTTGAGAGATTGACCACAACTGACAAGTTCTCATTTGATATCACGCCGAATCCGTTTAAGCGACTGACGACCATCCGCTATACCGTGCCAACTGCTGGTAATGTTGTAATTAAACTCTACAATGCATCAGGAAGACTACTTGAGACCTTGGTGAATGAGCATCTGGCTGCTGGTAATTACACGCTGACACTTTCAGCCGAGAAGTTGGCAAAGGGTATCTACTTTGTGAAGTGCGAGACTTCTAATAACAGTGCGAAGGTTAAGTTAATTGTCCAGTAATCAGCTATAAAATCTAACCCCGGGGGCTTTTTAAGCCCCCGGCTTTTTTATTTTTTTGAGGTATTCCTCTCTTTCGTTATTGCAAGGGAGCGTAGCGACCGACGCAATCTTATTTTTTCTCGGTCCAAGACTATTGATGTCGTTTTACTTCTACTCGCTTCGCTTTCTTTCACAATGATGAGATTCAATGCCAAGCACGAAATGACAAAAGTCAGGACTTGAAGACATTGTCCACTGCACAGACCTAAGTGGACAGTCATTTTATCTAACAAAAATCGCACAATATACCAACTTTCACTTTTTTAATGGCGAGCATTTGCATTTTTCTGATTTTACCGCAATTATTATTTATTCTAATATTATTTATTCTTGAAAACCAATTTTAACGATTAGTACTGAATTCCTAACTTAATTTCATTCTACTAATTAAAGTTATTGCCAGACTGTTTTCGCTACTAAGCACCTAACTGTGTCTCAAGCAAATTATCGTTTAGCCATCATAACTGCCAATATCATTTCAAACAAATTAGGCTATTAAATATCAATTCAATTAAACAGAAAATTACCAGAACAATTTCCGCTAATTTATACCATAAAACACAATCTCTAAGGCAACCCCCTATACTATACAGTATGGTCACGTCATTTTTACGGTAGCCCTTTGTTTATCAATATGTTAGATAAAAAATATGCATAAAATTTAGTCTATTTATAAATAGACTTTTTTAAATTAACTTTTGCTGGTTTAAGACCCGTTCGCATACTGAACATAATTAAATTTCGTAAACTGGACAATATCTCTTGGACATATTGCATAAATTTGTTGACAATGTTTGATTTTTATTATAAATTACATTGTGGTATTGAATAGCCAATGAGAAAGACAATTTTACTATTTACAATATTTCTAACTATCGGTTCTGGCCAAAATGGCGCAAAATATTTGATTATTACTCACGATAACTTTTATGATGCGATTTTACCATTGGCGCAGTGGAAACATAAAAAGGGCGTGCCAACAAAAGTGGTAAAATTATCTGACCTGAACGCAACGCCAGAATCAATTGCTCGGATAAAAAATTATATTGTCAATGCCTATAATACCTGGTCGCCAAGACCAGAATACATCTTATTAGTTGGTGGTCCCCAATTTATCAGAAGTAATCAGAACAAATATGATGATTATTTTAGCGATGTTAGTGGCAATTATTTGATGGAACTGTCGGTCGGTCGTTTTCCGTGTAGCACCGCAACTCAGTGTAGTGTGATGGTAAATAAAACATTAAGTTATGAACGAACAACTTTTTTGAGCGATACTCTGTGGTATAAAAAAGGCACTGGAATTGTTCGTGAAGATGGTGCTGAGCATCCGGATACTGTCTATTGGAACAATATCCGTTATGTTTTTTCATTATGGCAGTCGGCTGGTTATACTCACATTGATTCTTTTTCAAAATTCCGCGGTGATTCGGCTCGCCATGTTGAATCCGCGATTACTGATGGTCGAGCAATCGTTGTATTTCGGGGACAAGGAGTTGCTAATTGGTGGAGTCCGTTTGAAATCAATGTTAATCGAATAAACAATGGTTATAAATTACCAATTATCGTCTCAGGAACTTGTGCCACAATTAATCTTGCTCCGAACACACCGAGTTATCTTGGTGAAAATTTTCTAAAAGCCGGGAGCACCACAACGCCTAAAGGCGCAGTCGGCTTTGTCGGCTCAACCAATACTGAAAGTTCAACTGGACTTGCAGTCCTACGAGGTGTAGTTGCTATAAATTTTATCAAAGCAATTTTTGCTGAGCAGATTTATAAAATTGGCGATGCCTTAAAAAGAGCAAAATTTATTTTAGATTCATTGCAATTACCAAATTATACGATAATTCGTTATCGCGAATGGAACCTGCTCGGTGACCCAGAACTGAGTTGCTGGACAGATGTCCCCAAACAACTGACCGTCACTTATGACAGTGTGATTGGCACTGGCCTACAGACTTTTACAGTTAATGTTCAACAAAACACAAATCCCGTGCCTAACGCTTTAGTGTGCATTATGCAAGATACCTTGATTTATCAATCAGATTATACCAATAATTTTGGTCAGGTTTCATTTTCAATCAATCCCCAGACAATCGGCTCGATGAGTTTAACAGTAACTGCGCATAATTATTGTCCTTACGAAGGAACTGTTCGGATTTATTTAAGCGGACTTAAAGAAAATTCAACAAAGTTAGAAAATAAACTCGGTAGCATAAAAATTTATCCTAATCCCTGTCAAAATATTGTTGAAATCAGTTATTCGCCAAGTTTGACTCCAAATCCTAAAATTAAGTTTTTTGATATTCAAGGCCGGATAATAAATGCACCAATTAAACTATTTACTGATAGAAGAATCTTAATCAATACCGCAAAATTACCAACCGGCATTTATTTTGTTGTATTAAAAAATAACAATCAGGCACTAATTGGCAGGCTTGTAAAACATTAAAATTGACTTTAATTAACCAAATGTTTATAATATAAAAAATAAGAAAGGGTAAGGGAATGAAAAAAACATTATTATTATCTCTTATTTTAATAAATCTTGGTTGGCCGATTGGGGCTAAATATCTAATCATCACTCACGATAATTTCTATGAGGCGATCTTACCATTAGCCCAGTGGAAACATAAAAAGGGCGTGCCAACAAAAGTGGTAAAATTATCTGACCTGAACGCAACGCCAGAATCAATTGCTCGGATAAAAAATTATATTGTCAATGCCTATAATACCTGGAC
>JBDRUR010000109.1:0-3580 GCA_039801485.1 Caldifarciminota bacterium | reverse complement strand
ACTATTATCCAGGATGCTTGGGAATATTGTGTACACTATCAGCAATAGTCATATTTTTCAAATTAACTGAGATAACGCCAGTCAAAAGCAAATCGTATTATTGACATAGTAAAATTATCGGTTATAATGGACAATATTAAATTCGGAGGCAATAATGAAGAAAAATGCCTACTTATTAATCTTTATTTTAATTTTAGTGGCATCGGTTTTAGCGCAACAAATTGTGCCGGCGGATGCGCGCTTGCGTGGTGGTAAGATTCATTTTCAAAGTGGTCGCTATCAAAAGGCATTAGAACAGTTTGAGTTAGCGTTAAAGGATTTTCCGGATAACGCCGAAGTCCGATTCTGGAAGGCATTGACCTTAGAAAAAATGGGAAGGTTTATTGAAGCGGCTGAAAATTTTGATACCACTTTTACTTATGCACCGGAATGGTTAGAAAAAACAAAACAAGATGAAACATTTCAGTACTCGGTGTGGAATTCGTTTATCAAGGCCGGTCAAAAAATGGAAGAAAGCCAAGATTATGGTTTGGCAATTAAGTTCTACCGAAGAGCAACCGCAATTGAGCCGAAAAACCCTCAAGCATTTCTTCAACTTTCTCAGGTGTATACAATTTTGGATAGTTTAGAAGAAATCCGAAAGATCGCCAATTCGTTATATGAAATTGACCCCCAAAATCAACAATCAAACATCCTATTGGGATTATATTTCTTTAGAAAAGAAGACTGGGATTCGTCATTAATTTTTTATCAAAAAGCAATTGATGCCTTTCAAGCCGACCGACAAATTATTTTGAACAACCTTAAAAAAGAACTGAAAGTGGATTCAGCCCAGATCAATATGATTGCTGAGAAATTAATTGAGAAACGTAATACACGAACTTTAGAGCCATATATTAATGACTCATTGAAGGCAAAGTCAAAAATTGTGCTGATTGCCAGATTAACTGACCAACTTTATTTTAATCACGCCGAACTGAATATCTGTAATTTCCGAGCAGGTGTTTCCGCATTGCAAAAAGCGAATGCTGTCAAAACCGAAAGTCTTAAACAGCAATATTATTTATCATCAATTAATTACTTTCAGGAGGCAATTAAATATAATAAATTTGATTACGATGCTCGATTTAATATTGGCATGACCTATTATCGTTCCGGCAATGATCAGCAAGCTGAATTAGTATTTCAGGAATTGTTACAGACAGTTATGATTCCGCTTGTTCGTCTTTCCTCGGCACTTGCTCAAAACCTAATAAGTTTAATTAATAGCGAAAATCTTAAAGTCGGTGTCATTGAGATTGCGCCGCCGTTATTGAATGAGGTTGATAAGGAGATGAATTCGGTTGACACCTACAAAACTGGTTATTGGTATTTATATTACAATAACTATAAAAATGCCAAAGAACCACCAAATGAAATAAAAGATGATATTTATCTTTCGGCATTTGGTGCCGAAACGATTGAAAATTTATGGTTGCTTTTAGGCGCGGCTCAGACCAATCTAAAAAAATACGAAGATGCCATTAAAGCTTTTAATATTGTACTCGACTTTAATCCCTATAATCAGGACGCCTATCGCAATCTAGCGGTTTGTTATCGTGAAAAAGGCGACCAGAAAAAAGCCTATGAGATATTGCAACAAGGCGAGAAAATGAAAAATAAAAAGTGAGGGAATAATGATTAGATTACTTAATTTAATTATTTTAATTTTGGTGATTGTCTTGCTGGGAATTATCATCTACCCACAATGGAAAGAAAATCGACCCCTGACCGTCCATATCGGCTGCGACAGCACGGTAAGTTCGACTGTTTGGGTGGTTACTAACGAAAAAGGATTTTTTACAAAAGAGAAAATAATTCCTGATTTTAAGTATTATTCAAATCCGGAATTAATGTTTACGGCATTAGTTAACCAAGAAATTCATTGTGCGATTCTTCCTTGGAGCACACTATTGAAAAGAGTTAGCCTGGTTAATGATTCCTTTGCAGTCTTAGCTTCCGGTGAGTTTCGAACATCAATTCCAATCGATGCCCTTTTTACTTCACCGGCACTAAAAGACAAGATAAAAACAGTTAAAGACCTAAAGAATCGACGGCTCGGTTATCCTTCGGAGATAAAAGATATTATGCCGAGTGTGATAAAGAATCTTGGGTTTAAGCAAAATGAGCTCAAGCTCGTTGAGCTACCAAATTCCGCATTGATTTCGGCATTACAGAACAATCAAGTTGATGCAATTATTGTAATGGAACCCGAGCGGACTTCGGCAATTAATACCGGCTTAACTTTGGTCACCGAACCAATTCTGCCCAAATATCTTGTTGCGCCGTTTCCGGGTATCGCCTATGTCATCAAGCGTGACTTGTTAAAAACACAACCACGCATTGCTTATAAATTAAAGTTATTACTCGATGGCACGGTCGCATTTGTGGATGCCAATGTTGAAGAATCAAGAGCAATGTTCCAAAAGTTTTATCGTTTAGATACATTAAAGTATAAGAATATCTATTTGCCCCAATTCCAGAAGATGGTCGAAATTAATAAAGGTGCGATTATCTCATTAATGACTAAGATTGCCGATGCCGAATCGTTGGCAACATTAGATATCCAACAATTTTTTGTGGAAGCAGGTCGGTTTAAACGTTAAATGAATTTGATAGGTTTTCTGGTCGTGCTAGACGGGGGGCTGGCGGTCCTCTGTAACCCGAAACCCGCCAATGCGGGGTCAAAAAGGCACAATGAGAATTACTAAAAAAGGGTTAACTTTATTTAACCAAAGCGATGAAGATCGGGTCCAGCAATATTCATACCTGCAAACCCCGCTAGGACCGGAAGGTAGCAACGGTAAGCAGTGATATGAATAGTTGCTGGGAAACCTGGTCAGAGCTGGCGTTATTTAAAGTTCCTTTTTTAGTAATCCGAATGTGCCGCACGACCATCTTTAATTAGCGATGCAGAATTATCAAGTTTTACCATTAAAATATCGGCCGCAATCACTGGATGAGATTTGGATTCAAGAGCATATTAAAACTACTTTAAAACGCGCAATTGAAACCAACCGGGTTGCCCATGCTTATCTTTTTGCTGGGCCGAGAGGCGTTGGTAAAACAACTACTGCTCGTATCTTAGCCAAAAGTTTAAATTGTGTCAAAGGACCGACAATCCATCCTTGTCAAAAATGTTCGGTTTGTAATGAAATTACTAATTCTGCCAGTTTAGATGTATTGGAGATCGATGGTGCCTCAAATCGTGGTATTGACCAGGTTCGGGAATTACGAGAGAATGTAAAATTCTTACCAACATCGTGTCCGTATAAGATATATATCATTGATGAAGTTCATATGTTAACGCCGGAGGCATTTAATGCCTTATTGAAGACCTTAGAAGAACCGCCGGCACATGTCAAATTTATTTTTGCAACCACCGCTCCACAAAAAGTACCAGCAACGATTATCTCGCGTTGCCAACGATTTGACTTTCGAAAAGCAACCGTTGAAGAAATTGTTCAGCGGCTAAGTTGGATTGCTAAAAATGAAGGGATTGAGATTAGTGAGGAAGCATTATTTGCGATTGGTAAACGAG
>JBDRUR010000108.1:0-3626 GCA_039801485.1 Caldifarciminota bacterium | reverse complement strand
AGATTCCGGGCGTCTAAAATTAATTTGCTATGTTTAAGAATGAATTCGGCAGAATAACAACTATGGTCAGTGAGAATTAAGACGCAATCAGCCGAATTTAAATTTTTAGCCGTAAGTGGCGTTGAACGATATTGTTTGCCATTAAGTTTGAGCATCGGCACATACGGGTCGTTATAACGAATTTTTTTTACCTTTTCTGCCAAAAGCTCCATAACTTTGATTGCCGGGGAATGGCGAGTATCAGAAACATTCTTTTTAAATGCCGCACCAATGATAAATAACTGGGCCTTTTTGGCACATATGCCATTTTCGGAAAAGATTTCAAACAATCGATCAACAACTTTAAACGGCATATTTTCATTGACTTGTGCTGCCAGTTCAATAAAATTGGAATGAAAATCATACTCTTTTGCTTTCCAGGCTAAATAGTAAGGGTCGATTAAAATACAATGGCCACCGATGCCCGGGCCGGGATAAAAGGGCATAAAGCCAAATGGTTTAGTTTTTGCGGCTTCAATCACTTCCCAAACATCGATATTACCCATCCGTTCACACATTAGTGCCAGTTCATTTACCAAGGCAATGTTAACACTGCGGAAAATGTTTTCGAGTAATTTTGACATCTCGGCAACCCGTGGATTTGAGACACTAACTACTTTGTCAACAAACTGTGAGAAAAACAGTTCAGACAATTTACTGCAAGTCTTAGTGACACCACCGACAACGACCGGTGTTGTTTTGGTTGTCCAAATTTTATTACCCGGGTCAATTCGTTCCGGCGCAAATGACAAATAGAAGTCTTTGCCAACTTTAAGTCCGCTCTTTTCTAAAATCGGTAATAGGACTTTCTCAGTTGTTTCGGGATAAGTAGTGCTGCGTAGAATTATTAATTGCTCGGGCTTAAGCCTTTTGGCAATTTCATTGCCGGCATCAATGATATAGGAAACATCAGGATCTTTTGATTTGGTAAACGGTGTCGGTACACAAATATTGATAATATCACATTGTGAGCAGACATCGTAATTGTTATAGGCGATAATTTTTTTAGATAAACTCAACTGTGCAAGTTCTTCAGAAGAGACATCCTCAATATAAGACTTGCCGATATTAACTAATTTTACTTTATAAGTATCAACCTCGATGCCATAAACTACATAACCAGCCTTGGCAATTTCTACTGCTAATGGTAAACCGACATATCCCAATCCGACAATACCGACCTTGGCAGTTCTTTTCAGAATTTTATTCTGCAGTTCCATTCTGCCTCCTCAAAATTAAGTAATGTCATATTTATTTTATCTTAACAATCTTAACTTAAAAGTCAACTTTTTTACTTTAATACACTTTACCGACATGTATTTGCGGTTAGGGATTGCCACTTGATGTAGCCAAATTGTCACCACGCACTTGATGCGGGGTCTCTGGGTTACCGCAGTGACGAAATTCTGAATCAAGTTCAGAACAACAAAATAACATTAGTCATTTCTGTTTCAAAATTTTTATTTATCGCTGAAAGTATTTATAGATTTCAAACCAACTAACAGAAGCAATCCCGACAATTATTGCCACAACTAACTGAATAAGACTTGGTGGTGCAAAATAGAAAACTTTATTAAAAAAAGGTACATATAATACGATTACTAATGCAATAATTGTTAGGACAAATATCCATCGTAAAATATAGTTTTTCGAAGTAAATAGCGTTTTAAATATTAGTCGGCGCTCGGACCGAATCGCCAAGGTTAACGCCAAATTAGCAATAACTATTGACGTAAATGTTATTGCTCGGCATATTTCAATTGGATTTTTATGATAATACCAGTAGGCGTATAAACCTAAAGTAAATAAAGTTATTATCAAACCTAAATTGATACTGAGCAGCATTCTTTTGCTGCTAAAGAATGAAAGTGATAAGTCTTCAGGTGGACGTTGCATAATATTTTTTTCTTCCTTTTCGGCTTCAAACACCATCGCCGAGATTGGATCAATGATGAGTTCTAAAAATGCGATGTGAATCGGATAAAGAATGATTGGCCAACCAAATAAGACTGTTAACAATGAAATACCGGCAATCGGGATGTGAATTGCAAATATATAAGAAATTGCCTTTCTTAGATTGTCCGAAATTCTTCGCCCCATTTTGATTGCTTGGACAATTGAAGTAAAATTGTCGTCGAGCAACACTAAATCCGCGGCTTCGCGAGCAACATCGGTTCCACGCGACCCCATTGCCACGCCGATATCAGCTGCTTTAAGCGCAATCGCATCATTAACCCCATCGCCGGTCATTATCGTTATTTCATTATTTGCTTTTAATGCCTGAATGATTCGCAGTTTTTGTTCGGGCATAATGCGGGCAAAAACTGATGTCGTTTTTATTTTTGATTTGAGTTCCTCCTCGCTTATCTGTTCAAGTGCGGTACCGGTGATAATGTTATCTGGATTTTTCAAGCCAATCTGTTGAGCAATATTTTTGGCAGTGTTCGGGTAATCGCCGGTTAACATTATTACTTTAACCCCGGCATCGTAACATTCGTTAACTGCTTGTTTTACGCCTGGTCGAACCGGATCCTCAAAACCGAGCATACCAATAAATTGAAAATCAAATTCGTGCTGGGTGGTGGGCAAATCTTGTTTGCCAAGAAAAGCCCGAGCAACTGCAATAACTCGCAACCCGTTTGCGGTCATTGAGAGAATATGTTCGGTGATTTGGTTTGTCTCGTTTGGCTCCAAATGGCATAGGTCAATAATTGCCTCAGGTGCCCCTTTGGCGGCAATTACATATTCGCCGTTGGTTGATTTCCAAACATTAGAAACCGACAGCATCTTTTCGGATAAGGGATATTCTTTTATGAACTGCCAGTTTTGATGCAGGTGTTCGGTATTAGCTAAGTTCATCTCGCCAAATTGCTTAATCGCCTTTTCCATGGCGTCAAAAGGTGTTTGATGACTTGCCAGGATGCTATATTCAATAAGTTCGTGAAATTTTTCTGGTAAATTCCCATCAGCGTTTTGGTTTTTTATTTCATAGTAGTTATTATTTACACAAATAGTTTTTAATGACATTTGATTTAGTGTTATCGTCCCGGTCTTGTCAGCACACAAAACTGTTGCAGCACCAAGAGCTTGGATTGCTTGTGCTTTTCGTGTTAAGACATTTTGTTTCGATAATCGCCAGGCGCCTAGTGCTAAAAATATTGTAAAGACCACCGCAATTTCTTCAGGAAGAACCGCCATTGCTAAGGCAATGCCGACCAAGAAGGCATTTAACCAAGTTCCCCGGAAACTGCCGTAGATTACAACAACGACTGCGCACAAAATCAACCCGACAATCAAAAAATTTTTAATCAGTTGTCTTGACTGTTTTCTGAATGGGGAATCAAAATTATCCAAAGTTTTCAACTCGCGGATGGTAGTGCCAATCTTACCAATTTTGGTATTAGTCCCAATTGCTTTAACTTCGGCGATTCCAGTCCCCTTAACTACTAATGTCCCGGCAAAGACCCAAGATGATAATTCACTTTGTTCTGATGTTTTGGGAAATTTTATAACTGGTTCTGCTTCACCGGTTAAAAGCGATTCGTCAACCAAAAGATTCTGGCTAGAAAATAATACCGCATCTGCCG
>JBDRUR010000107.1:0-3644 GCA_039801485.1 Caldifarciminota bacterium | reverse complement strand
AAAGTCCTTGATTATTAACCAGGGGTTGTTATACTCTTTGGTTGTTAAATGTGAGTCATATTGTTTCATCATAGGTGTGTTCTCCTTCCATTAAATAAATTTAAGGTCATCATTATCGGAGGATACACCTTTTTCTTACACATCGCAAGTCTAATTTTACACAAAATATTATACAATACCCTTTAATTATTAAGATTTGACTTTAATGGATATTTTGGTTATAATAAATAATTATAGTTCTTTTGAAAATAAAAACTTACAACTAATATTTTATAAAATAATTTTAGAGAGGAGTTCTAATGCAGAAGCCTAAGATTATAACAAATTTACCTGGTCCTAAAGCACAAAAGGTATTAAGAAAAGATAAGAAATTTATCTCACCTTCATATACCAGAAGTTATCCGGCAGTTATTGAGTATGGTGAAGGTTGCTGGGTATGGGATGTTGATGGTAATAAGTTTTTAGATTTTAATGCCGGCATCGCGGTCTGTGCTACAGGTCATTGCCATCCAGAAATAGTGGAGGCAATTAAAAAACAGGCAGAAAAATTGCTCCATATGTCCGGCACCGACTATTACTACCCTTTACAGACCCAGTTGGCAGAAAAATTAGCGGAAATTACGCCCGGCGGAATGAATAAACGAGTCTTTTTCTGTAATTCGGGTGCGGAAGCAATTGAAGGTGCGTTTAAGTTAGCCCGATATTTCACTAAGCGAAAATACGCCATTGCGTTCTTGGGGGCATTTCATGGTCGCACGATGGGCGCGCTTTCATTAACCGGTAGTAAAGTTGTCCAAAAGCATTTGTTTGGACCGCTTATTGCTGGCGTATATCATGTACCTTATGCTTATTGTTATCGCTGTAGTTATAATTTAGAATATCCTAATTGTGATTTTGCCTGTATTAAGTATATTGAAGATGAGTTGTTTAAAAAAGTATTACCACCAGAAGAGGTATGCGGAATATTCTTTGAACCAATCCAAGGCGAGGGCGGTTATATTGTGCCACCACCCGGCTATTTTCAACGACTTAAAGAATTAGCCCAAAAGTACGGAATTTTATTGATTGCTGATGAAGTCCAATCTGGAATGGGACGAACCGGTAAGATGTTTGCTTTAGAGCATTGGGATACAATGGCAGATATTTATTGTATTGCTAAAGGTATTGCTTCTGGAATGCCATTAGGCGCATTTATCGCTAATGCTGGATTGATGAACTGGCCTTCCGGAACTCATGCTTCAACCTTTGGTGGCAACCCTGTCTGTTGCTCAGCGGCATTGGCAACAATTAGACTTTTAGAAAACGGGCTAATTGAAAATGCCCAAAAGATTGGTACGATCATAATGAAACGATTAGAAACACTCCAGGCAAGATATGAAGTAATTGGAGATATTCGGGGAAAAGGCTTGATGATTGGAATGGAGTTGGTCGAAGATTCAATTAGCAAAAAACCGTTGGTTGAAAAGAGAAATGGTATTATCTATAAATGTTTTGAAAAAGGACTGTTAATGCAGGGCTGTGGTATATCTTCAATCCGCTTTTCGCCACCACTGATTATTAATGAAGAAGAAGTACATATCGGCTTAGATATTTTTGAATCAGCGCTAAAACAGGTGCTGAGAGGGTAATTTTACGGATACTTTATAACATAAATTCTCAGTTTAATTATTATTTACCTTCAATGCTAAATATCTTCCTAAATATGGTGTTAAATACCATTGATAAATACCAAATGCTTAAAAATGGAGATAAAGTATTAGTAGGGTTTTCCGGTGGTCCGGATTCAATGGCATTACTTCATAGTTTAATACAATTAAAAGATAAACTTGGTATTAAACTGTATGCACTTCATATCAATCATCAATTACGAGGTAAACTGGCTGATAAGGATGAACAATTTGCCCGAAGCACTGCTAATAGTTTTCAAATACCATTCAAAAGTATCAGAATTAATGTAACTAAGTATGCCCAGAAACACAAAATGTCAATTGAAGAAAGCGCTCGAGTTCTGCGATATGAGTACTTTGATAAAGTTGCCAAGAAATTAAAGTGTAATAAAATTGCGATTGGCCATAATGCCAATGATAATGCTGAGACCGTGCTTTTAAATTTAGTTCGCGGTAGTGGTTTATCAGGTTTAAGTGGTATTCCGCCGGTCCGCGATAACATTATCCGTCCACTGATTGAAATTAGCCGACAAGAGATTATTAACTACTTAAAAGAGCAGCGATTGAAATATTGTCAGGATTTAACCAATATTGAATTGGGTTATCGCCGTAATTATATCCGGCATAAAGTGATGCCCAAATTATTAAAAATAAATCCTAGTTTTATCGAAACTGTGATGAGGACTTCACAAATAATCCGAGATATTAATCAAGATATCGGCCAAAATGCTGAAAATGCAAAGAATGAAGTAATAATTAAACAGACAAAAAGTCAGATAATTATTGACATAAAAAAATTTGTTAAGTATAATATTATAATAAAACGCGAAATCTTAAGGACACTGGTTCCCAAAATGACCTTTAGTCAGATTGAAGGGATTTTAAGTCTGATTGAAAAACCCTCAGGCAGTCAATTACGATTAGCTGAAGATTTTTATGCGTTTCGTGAGTATGACAACCTATATTTATCAAAAACTAAGCCTAGGAAGCAGAGAAACAATAACTTGCCGAAACAATGGACAGTAAATATTGGCAAGACAACCAAAATTCCAGAACTTGGCTTGGAACTAAATGTGCAGACACAGCAATATAATAAAAAAGCTGATAAGCAATTGATGTTTAATGATACTAACTATGCGTTATTCGACAAACAGCAAATTTGTTTGCCGTTAGTGGTGCGAACCCGCAGAACCGGTGACCGGTTTATACCTTATAAAGGTCATGAAAAAAAACTAAAAGATATTTTGATTGATGAGAAAATTCCTCGAGGCATTCGTGACCGACTACCGCTATTGTGTGATAAAAATAACATTCTGTGGATAATTGGCTTACGGCGTTCAAATATTGCGCTAATTACTGATAAAACCAAAGAATATTTAGCAGTAAAAGTAATAAAATCAGCAATAGATTAAAAATGGCAAAACCACCAATAAAACTTTCAGTAATTGGGAATTTATTGATTTGGATTCTGATATTTTTATTTGTTTGGGGATTATGGAATCTTTTGTTTTTACGCCGAGGGGGAAAAGCCACAATTGAATATTCGCAATTCATTAAAGAACTTAATAATCAAAATATCAAATCTGTGACTATTACTGAAAAAGAGATCGTGGGTAGTTTAAAACAGGAATCATATATTGTTAATGATAAAGGTAAAACCAAGTTTAAGGACTTTAAGACTTATATTCCATTTGATGATCCAGAATTAGTCAATAAATTATTAGCGAATAATGTCAGCATTGTTGCCAAACCTTCTTCGCCCTGGTCATCGATTTTGATTCAAATAGTTCCTTGGATATTTTTCATTGGGTTATGGATATTTCTGATAAGACGAATGTCGGCCGGTTCTGACCGTGCATTTAGTTTTGGAAAAAGTCGTGCGCGGTTATTAACTACTGACCGGCCAAAAGTTACTTTTGATGATGTTGCCGGGGTCGATGAAGCAAAAGAAGAATTGAAAGAGGTAATCGAGTTCTT
>JBDRUR010000106.1:0-3817 GCA_039801485.1 Caldifarciminota bacterium | reverse complement strand
GCGCTTGCAATAAGCGAATCGCAACTGCGCCAGGTGTGCCTGATTGCCAATATTGACCTGATGATTCAATGTTATCATAGTCGTAAACATAGCCAGTATTTTTAACGCGGATGATTTGCGTGCCAACAGTAAAATTGCGGTCACGAAGCAAACCAACCATATCATCATTGGCATTGCCGATATCCGCATCTAAAATTATCCCAAAATAAAGATTATTGATTGAATAAGCATTATTATTAATAATGTCGTATTTCATAAAGAAAAAATCTTGAGCAAGCGAATCTGAAAAACCATAAGTTGTCAGGGCAATGTCGATACCAATTGGTCTGCCACCAGTAGCATGCCAAGAGGGGTCAGAATCACAAAAACAACACCACAAATCCATATTTGATAAATTAATTTGTGGTGCCATTGGAAATCTTGAAAGCGGCGCTGGCCAATCACCAGGATATTTATAAACGCGGTCTAAGGAATTAGTATAACCTTCTCGCCAATACCAGCATAATGTTGGCACCACTTCTCGACCACCAGTATTTGGATTATATCCTAAGGTCGTAATCGTATCTGAAGGCGCCCAACCAAGCCAAAATCCCGCGCCGAAAATGTAGTAGTTTTGGTAAGGAAATGGCCAATAGCCACCACCAAATCCACCATAATTATTAATCGCACAACGCCAGCGATTAATATCAACCCATTTAGTATCAAGTATCGCAAACACCAATGCCGGAATTAAAAATAACATTAGACATTTTTTCATAAATCCTCCTTTTTTATTTAAACTTTTTAATAAATTATAATCAGTTTTTCTTTTAATAACTCATTGCCGACTTTAACCAGATAGATGCCATTTTTAATGCCATCTAATGGGATGGATTTTCGATTTTCGTTTTCGCAATTAACAACTTTTACTAATCTGCCCATCACATCAAAAATTTTAATCTCACCGGTGTAATTCGGCAAACTTATATTGAAATAATTCCTTGCTGGATTGGGAAAGATTTCAATCGCATAACTCGGCATATTTAGCTGCTGGTATTCTTCAAAGCCAACTATTATTGAATCGCGAATTACTGAGATATTACCGCTTTTATAATTGGCAACATAGACGCGGTTTTGCTGGGGATTTAATACCAATGATTTCGGTCCACTTCCAACCGCAATCGTAGTAATTATTGAATCAGTCGCACCATCAATAATTGTCACGCTGTTCCCTTCATAATTGGCGCAATAAATCTTATTGTTCACCGGATTATAGAGTAATGCCCATGGCTTTTCGCCAACTGATAAAGTGGCAATCGGCCATGGTTGGTTAGTGCTACAATCAAAAATTGATACGTTATTACTTGAGAAATTAGCACAATACAACTTATTATTGGCTGGATTATAGGCTAAAGAAAATGGCAAACCACCATTAGGATAAAGGGTATTAACAATATTATTACTTGCACCATCAAAAACTAAAATCAAATTTCCGCCACAATTATCTGCACAATAAACCCGATTATTAATCTGGTCATAAACCAGTGCCTTTGGCTCATACCAAATCGCTTGCGTCATAATTAATGTATCAGCGTCACTATCAATAATTGATACCGTATAATATTTACGGTCAGCCGTATAAATCTTATTGTTTATTGAATTGTAAGTAAGAATCCACGGGCAACTACCAACATTGATATTAGTAATAACAGAATGGTTGTTACCGTTGATAACCGAGACATTATTGCTATACAGATTGGCACAATAAATCTTATTATTTAACGGATTATGAATCAGTGCCCAAGGTGACTCACCTACTGGAATAGTCGCCAGCAGATTATTACTGTTGCCAGCATAAACAGTTACATTGTTATCATCGCTATTGGCACAATAAATTTCGTTAGTGATTGGATTATAACATAAGGCAGATGGACCAAAATTCGTAGCGATTGTGGTGATAATACTATTAGTATTGCCGTCAATAACAAAAATGTTATTATTAAAAAAATTAGCACAGTATATGCAATTGTTATACGCATTATAGACCATAGAAATTGGGAAATCGCCAACTTGGATTGTTTTGATTTTCTGGTTGGTTAAACCGTCGATAACGGTAACATTATGACTTCCCGAATTGATACAGTAAACCCAGTTGGTCGTTTCGTCATACAACAAACTGATTGCATAACTTTCAACTGGAATTGTGGTAATTAGCTGGTTGGTTGCACCATCAATAATTGATACAGTTGAACCAAATGGTAAGTACCCATAATTGGCACAATAAACTTTATTGTTTGCTGAATTCCAAACAACGTCAACCGGCCAATCCCCAACCGCAATATTAGTAATTACTTGATTGGTTGCGCCATCAATGATACTTATAGTATTGCTATAACGATTAGTACAATAAACTTTATTATTAATCTGATTATAACATAATCTACTTGGAAAATCACCAACCGAAACATTAGTCATTAACTGGTTAGTAAAGCAATCAATGACTGAAACGCTAGAATTACCAGCATTTACAACATAGATGCGATTATCAATGGCATTATAGGCAAACGACACTGGGTGTATGCCGACTGAAATTGTCGCAATAATTGAATCATTTAACGAGTTTATTACTGCAACGCTATTAGTTACGAGATTCGCGCAATAGATAAAATTATTCGTCGGATTAAAAATTAACGCTGTTGGCTGACCCTGGACCGCAATTGTATTAATTACTTGATTTGATTCACCAGCAATAACTGTGAGATTATTACTTTCTGTGTTCGCACAGTAGATTTTATTAGTGGCTGGGTTAAAAACTAAGGCACTGGGCGAAGCACCAACAGTCAATGTTGTGATAATTAAATCCGAAGCACCGTCAACAACATAAACGCAATCATCGGTGTTGTTGGCACAATAAAGTTTATTATTTATTGAATTAAAACAGAACGCACTGATTGTGCCATTAATCGGAATGCGTCCAATTTTTTGATTGGTCAGACCATTTAACACTACAATACCGTCAGCGCCACCAACGTAGATTTTATGATTAACAGGATTTTTACAAAGCACCGCTGGATTTTGCACCCCAAAGACCAAATCATTAACCGGAATCGTTGTTTCTAACCATTGACCCAATAACACTATTGGGATAAACATTAATAACACCGAACACTTCATAATTTCCTCCCGGAGAAAACTACCTATTTATTTTCCCCTTATGAAAAGTTTAATACTTTTTTTAATTTTTGTCAATACCTAAGTTTTATTTTTAATGAAAATTTAGTGAAACCTTTTGATTAAAAAATTAGTCTATAATATTATATATCATTAAAATAAAATTTACCTTTACAGTAAATAAAAAAGGCAAGCCCCAGACATACCCCGAATGCACTCAGGGAGTAAGACTTGGGCACTGAATAGTTCGCAGAATCAAGAAAAGAACTGAGGTCAGCATGGGATGATAAATCGTTGAGAGTTAAAGACAATGAATGGATGTCAGGATATTCACCAGACAGAAAGTCAGGAACGAACACAGAATGGCAAAGAGCATTGACTTCAGCATTGCGGTCAGGACCGAGTAAAGGAGGAAGTTAAGGATGGGGTTAAGAATGAGATTAAGGATTTAGGTTGGGGAAAATAGTTACTGAAGCAAGTATTTTTGAGCGAAAGTTTTAATTCTCGGCATCAAAAAATAAACAAACCTCTTGACAGAAAATATTAAAGGTTTAATATAAATATAACTTGAGCATATTCATATGCTATTATTAATTTTAGCAATTAGTTTATTTACATCATCGGATACAATTGCAATAACAAGCACCCAGAATATTACTTATTGTCT
>JBDRUR010000105.1:0-3880 GCA_039801485.1 Caldifarciminota bacterium | reverse complement strand
GTTTTCTTGGAGTAGTTTGTTTCGCTGAATTAAGATGTGTCGGTAATTGATAAGGTTTTTTAAATAATTCTTATTTATCTTGGAAATTGCTAAATCAATAAAATTTCTTCTTATCTGCGGCGCACCGCTGATTAACTCAATATCGGCAAGCAATATCGTTACGACTGGTAACCAACCTAAATATGACGAGAGTTTCTCTTGTTTAATGCCATGAAGAAAAGTGGTTTTGGTATTATCTACAAACCGAATTTCACCGGTAGTAACAATTTCGCCACCTTGGGTATCTTGGTCAACCACACTACCGGTGATTTTCCAATACGGTGCCGAGATTTTTAACACTTCTTGCTCTCGGCTCGTGCGAAATGAACGACCAACCGCTAAGAGATGAATTGCCTCCAGTAATGATGTTTTGCCAGCGCCATTATCACCAACAAAATAGTTGGCTACTTTATCAAATGAAAGTTCTAGCGATACCAGATTTCTTATACCCTCCAATCTGATCTGTTTAAGCCACATTAGCTTAACGCCGATTTTAATATTCTTAAGACCAGTTCATCATAGGAAATGCCGGCGTATTTTGCTTGCGCCGGTAGGTCAGAAAGTTCGGTCATGCCGGGTAGGGTGTTGATTTCCAGAAAGTATGGTTTGTTTTTACTAACGACTAAATCAACCCGTGAAAATCCCCGAGCGCCAATGGTATTATGCGCCAGTAAGGCAAGTTGTTGGATTTTCTCGCTTACTGACTTCGACAATCGGGCAGGAATGATAAACTCGGTTTCGCCTTTGGTATACTTTGCTTTGAAGTCATAAAATTTCTGTTTTTTGGGCACGAGTTCTAAGATTGGTAATGCAGTCTGTTCAAGAATGCCAACGGTCGCAATCATGCCGTTGATAAACTTTTCTAAAAAAATATCGCCAAACTTCCTTTGTGCCATTAAACATTTTTGGTATAAGTTTTTTTCATCCTCAATTAATTCACAACCAACACTTGAGCCTTCGGTCTTTGGTTTTAGCATCATCGGAAATTTTAGTCTTTGTTTAGCGATTGCTAATTGTTCTTTCAGATTACATCCTTTTGGTAAGTAAATATATGCCGGGGTTGGAATTTTGGCATGTTCAAACAATCGTTTAGTAATAATTTTATTAATGCCAATTGCCGATGCCAATACATCCGAACCAGTATAAGGGATATTTAGCAACTCTAAAAAACCTTGAATGGTACCGTCTTCGCCTGGTTTGCCATGTAAAGTAATAAACGCAATGTCAATTTGAGCATTAATAATCTGCTCAGCAAATTTTCGGTTGATATCAATTTTTATCGCATTAAAACCTTGGCGAATTAGTGATTGATAGACATTTTCGCCCGAACGTAGCGAGATCTCGCGTTCGCTCGACCACCCACCCATTATGACACCAATTCTCTTGTTTTTCAAACTATTAACTTCATTGGTCATCAGTTTTATTAAATAGCAAAAAATGTATTAGTCAAGATTAATTTAATTTCTTGGCTAAGATTGCGGTTGTCTTTTTGGTTATTGTGCTTTTGGTAGTTTTATACTCTAAATAAATCACATAAATACCAATTGGTGCTAACTGACCATTGTCCCTTTTGCCATCCCAGGAAACGATGCCGGTTTTGTCATAAATTTTCTCATTAAGCAAATTTCTAATCTTTCTGCCATTAATATCAAAGATGGTGATATTTAATTTTCCTTTGGGTTCAGAAAAATTATATTGAATAAATAGACTATCATCAATGCCGTCGTTGTCGGGACTAAAGATATTTTTGACAATTAACAAATTGTTATCACTACTATCGACTGCCGAGACATTAATTGTTTTACTAAGTTTGTTATTATTCAATTGCCGGTCTTCAGCAAAATTAATTATTGCCCAGATCGTGTGCTGCCCAACCGCAATCGAATCCCAGATAAATCTAATGATAGTATCGTGATTAGGTAAAAACGGAAAGCCAAACTGAAAATAGAGTCGTTCATCGGTATCTTCAATTGCGTTATTATTTTTATCATCAAATACTACTAAACTCCAATAATCTGCCGGTTGATAGCCAATATTGGCAAGAGCAATTGCGACGGTTGTTGAAGAATTGAGTAGAATTATTGGCGGTGATAAGGAAATACTATTTATTGCAAGATCGTAATAAGATGTGACGCTGTTTTCATAACCCGGGGTTGAGCCTGAAGAGTCTATTGACCGAAACCAATTACCGATAGTGTCTTCTGCCCAAGGCGTAATTCTTTCCCAAGACTTGCCGTCATAAGTTGAACCATAATCAATTGGTGGAAAGCCGTCATCTTGAAACGGTGTGCCGAAACTACTGCTGTCGCTTTGTAACGAATATATTAAAATTGGGTCGTTGGTTGCCAGTTCATCACCAATTGTTGTATTGCCAACAGTGAAAATAATAAGATTGTCTGGAAAATGGTATGGTTGAACTTGACCACCAGTCGCATTTGAGGAGGTGTATTCCGGGTCTAAAATAATTGCATAACTTTGAGGCGGGATTATTGATTCATTAATAATCACATTTGGATAATTAACCAGTATCAGCGAATCAGTCCAGGGAATAATGATATCAGTCGCATCAAAATCAGTGATGCGATAGTTCTTAATATTAACCGGTTCGAAACTAATATTGTATAACTCGACAAATTCGTTGCGGTCTTCAGGATTATTAGCCCCTGAGATGCCCTTAGGATTTGCCATCACTTCAGTAATAACAATTGGCGAAGAGATATTAAATAAAAACAGATTGATTATTAACAAACTGCCCATCAATCCACAATACGGAAATCGGTTAAATTGTCAACAGATATTAGAATAAAATAGCTTTGATATCGCACCAGCAAAGATTAAATTACACCCCCGAGATAAAAAGTTTATCAAAAAAACCATTTAAGCAATAAATCTATAACACTTTCAATATCAATAAATTAAAAAGCCAATTATTTTATCAAATATATTGACATTTGTCTCAGATAATTATAAACTACATTTTGTTTAATATTACTTTTACAATTCAGCAATGCTTGAACAATCCTTGTGGCAAGCAGGGTTTGTTCACATTGAACAACTGATTTGCTTTTAGCTGCACACTTGCCAAAAAAAGTGAGTGAAAATAACCGCTCACTAAAAAGGGAGGAAAAATGAAGAGTAAGATAATAGTTACAGCCGTAATGGTAATAGTAATGTTATTGCCGATTATTGCGATAGCACAGAATTTGCCATGTCGGACTTATGGCGGAACAATGAATGAGCGGGCACACGCATTAGTTCAGAATTTTTCCGATGGTTCATATGTTATGGCAGGGTTTACAACAATGCCATTAGATACTAATCTTTTAATTGTCAAGATTGATTCAAGCGGTAATCCATTGCAAGCAAAAATATCTTATGGTAATAAAACAGAAATCGCTACTTCAATGATAAGAACATCGGATGATGGTTATGCTATAACTGGTTGGACAACGACCTATCAGACAAGCGGTCAGAATCTTAAAGCAAATATCTTTGTAATTAAACTAGATAACAATCTAAATGTCCAATGGGGAAAGGTTTACACAACTAATGGTGATTTTGAGGAGCGGGCATACTCAATAATTGAAACCTTTCATACTGGTCCGGGCTATGCAGTAGTTGGTTGGACTGAGTACTCTGGTTATAACCCTTCACCGGCGCTTTTTATTCTAAAATTATTTCCAGATGGAAATGTCCAATGGGTAAAAATTTACAATCGCCGAACTTGGACCATGCAAGGTTGGGTGAACACACCAACTGAAGGTTATGATATTGTTGAACTATCATATCTGCCGAATTTTCCAAATGGTGGATTTGCGGTTACTGGTCGCGGACTTTTTTA
>JBDRUR010000104.1:0-3902 GCA_039801485.1 Caldifarciminota bacterium | reverse complement strand
TAGTTTTATAATTAACAAAGATAAATGTGATGAAGTAATTAACGCCATTAAACAAAATTTTCAGTCGTAATGCCATTTGTTTAATAATTAATGAATAAAAAATTAAAAGCGTTTTTCACTGGCCTTGTTTTTTTGTTACCGGCACTAATTATCTTACTGACATTTCGTATCATCCCAATCCTATTGTCGGTGCGGATAAGTCTCTATGATTGGGGGATGGCTGGTGCCCGAAAATTTTTAGGATTGGCTAACTATATTCAAGTATTAAAAGACCCGGTGTTTTGGCAATCACTACTAAACACATTCTGGTATGCGGTTTTCACAGTTCCAACAATGCTTTTCCTTTCGCTATTTATTGCAATTCTACTCAATCAGAAAATCAGAGGGTTAGGCATTTATCGGACAATTTATTATCTACCAGTAGTAACTTCAATCGTTGCCGTCTCGATTGTCTGGAAGTGGTTATTTAATCCCGAACGCGGATTATTAAACTATCTACTTTCTTTACTTCACATCTCCCCTATTCGTTGGCTGGAAGACCCACGAGGGCTTTTTACATTAATATTTAATCCATTAGGAATCAATTTACCGCGAATTTTACATGGACCTTCAGTTGCTTTGTGTTCGTTGATCATTATGTCGATTTGGAAAGGATTAGGTTATAACATTGTTATATTTTTGGCTGGTCTGCAAAATATTCCAAATACATATTATGAAGCTGCTAAGATTGATGGTGCCGGCCGATTTCGATTATTCAAAGATGTAACATGGCCATTATTAACGCCAACAACATTTTATATTCTCATTATGAGCACAATTACTGCTTTTGAGGCATTTGCCCAAGTTTGGATTATGACTGGTCCGCCAGCGGGCGGACCTTTGGGAACAACTAAGGTTGTCATGTACTACTTTTATGAACAGTCATTTGAGTTATGGCGAATGGGTTATGGCGCGGCAATTGCCTTTATTGCATTTTTAATTATTTTGGCGCTAACAATCTTTCAGCGCCAATTTTTAGAAAAGCGAGTGCACTATGCCTGATTTTGCCAAACCAAAATTTAAATTATTACCGGTACATATTATCTTGATTCTTTGTGGTCTTAGTATGTTTTTACCATTTTATTGGATGTTAACAACCGCCGTAAAAACGCCATTAGAAGCATTAAGATTTCCACCAACACTCTTTCCTTCAATAATTAAATTAGAAAATTTTGTTGAGATATTTCGTGAAGTTCCGTTGCTTCGTTATTTTCTTAATACCATCTTTATTACAATTGTCACCCTCACTGGGGTATTGTTTACGGCAATTTTGGCGGCTTATGCCTTTGCGCGTTTGCAATTTTGGGGACGGGATGTAATTTTTATTATATTTTTAGCCTTAATGATGATTCCATTACCCGTATATTTAGTGCCATCTTATATGATATTGTATCGTTTAAGATGGATTGATACCTATTTCGCCTTAATAATTCCCTGGATGGTAAATATCTTTTCAATATTTTTCTTACGGCAACATATAAAAACCTTGCCCCAAGATTTATTTGATGCGGCTAAAATTGATGGTTGCGGTGAATTCCGAACACTTTGGCAAGTTGTTGTTCCTTTATCAAAGGCACCACTGATTACTTTGGCAATCTTTGATATCATAGCCAGTTGGAACTCATTTTTCTGGCCATTAATTGTTACCCATTCGGATTCAATCAGACCATTACAAGTTGGCTTAGCATACTTTTCAAGAGAATTTTCAACAAACTATCCGCTATTAATGGCAGCATCAACTTTAGCCATCTTACCTTTGGTGATTTTATTCTTCTTTGCACAAAAGCAGATAATCCAATCATATGCCCGCACTGGTCTAAAAGAGTAGATAAGATTGACTTTGTTTAGTCATCAATTTATAATATATGTAATTATAATGAAAAATTCGAAAATTAACTTAATGTTGTCTGGAGGCAAAAAATGAACATATTGCTTTTATGTACGCTGATATTCGCACAACCGGCAAAGATTATCAGCGACAATAATAACGCAACAACTATTCAATTCAATTTACCCGAATATAAAATTGAAACGGTTGTTGTTGATAATGAGTTATATGATAAGGTAATCATCCCTGGTGCCGTCACCTATTTATGGAAAGGTTATCCGGAATTACCTCGCTTGTATCAGAATATCATTATCAGCGATGTTGGTGAATATAAAATTCGCATTGTTAATGCGGTTTATGAAACACTTAAGGTTAATACTTTATTACCGTCAAAAGGCAATCTAACTCGTGATATTAACCCGGATTTAGTCCCATATGAATTCAGTTCGTTTTATAATGAAAACCGATGGTTTCCGGAAAATACAATTGATATTTCTGAACCCTATATTATCCGCGATTATCGTGGGCTGACGGTATATTACAGTCCATTTCAGTTTAATCCAGCTTTAAAACAGCTGATAGTTTGCCGCTCAATTACTGTTGAAGTATTTCGCACAAATAACATGGGTATTAACATCAAAACCAGAAAACAAAACACAATAAATGTTACCAGAGAATTAAAAGATTTTTATCAAGATTTCTTTGCAAATTTTTCAGCTTCCCGTTATGATTCGGTGTTAGAACGTGCTGGTCGGATGCTTGTTATCACAACCAGTAATTATTACAACAATATCAAACCTTTAGTTACTTGGAAACGGATGAAAGGCATTCCAACAAAAGTTGCTATTTACCCGACCCAGACTGGCTCTGGCTATAACGCAGTAAAAAATTATATTCAAAATGAGTATAATGCTGGTGATTTGGTGTTCATCCTTTTAGTCGGTGATGCTGAAGATGTGCCTCCAGCAATGACCGTTGGTATTTCAATAACTGATATTGCTGACCCGGTTTACACTTATCTTGAAGGTAACGATTTTTACCCCGACGCCTTCATCTCACGATTTTCAGCTAATAGTCCAACCGATGTTGATAATCAAGTGCAAAGAACAATTACCTATGAAAAAACTTTAGTTACTGGTGATAATTGGGAAAGAAAGGGCGTTGGTGTCGCATCAAATCAAACTGGTTCAACCCCATATGCCGATTCAACACGGTGTAATTGGCTACGGGCAATGTTACTTAATTACAATTACATTCAAGTTGACCGCATCTATGATTCCTGGGGCACAAGTGCGATGGTTTCCCAAAGTATCAATGAAGGTCGGTCAATTGTTAATTATATTGGGCATGGCACAACAACTTCTTGGGTTTCAACCGGATTTTCTAATTCTAATGTTAGTACCTTGACTAATTATAATAAACTGCCATATATCATTTCGGTTGCTTGTTATAATGGCGATTTTCAAGGCACGACGTGTTTTGGTGAAGCCTGGTTACGTGCCGGAACGCCATCAAATCCGGCTGGCGCCATCGCCTTTTATGGAAGTTCAATTAGTCAAGCTTGGGTACCGCCAACAGTTGGTCAATCCGCCGCTTGTTCATTACTGGTCCAAGACCGAAATCATACCATTGGTGGTATTATGTTTAATGGTTCCTGTCATATGATTGCTGCTTACTTACCGGCGACTGACGGTGTCAAAGAATTTCAAACTTGGCATATTTTTGGTGATGCCTCAGTAACGGTCCGAACATTACCACCAGCACCAATGACGGTTGTTCATCCACCAACATTTTTTATTGGTATGAACTCAATTACGGTCTCAACACCAGGTATCGCTGATGCCTTGGTCGGAATTTACAAAGATACAGTTCTTTATGGCTCTGGTTATACTAATGCTTCAGGTAATATTACAATTACTTTCAATGAACCAATTACGACCTTTGGATATTTACATATTACGGTTTCTGCCTATAATAAGGCGACCTACATTGACTCAATACCTGTTGTGCCCGCATCATACCCATATGTTATTGC
>JBDRUR010000103.1:0-4134 GCA_039801485.1 Caldifarciminota bacterium | reverse complement strand
CATTTTATACAAAAAGATATCTGTTTATTACATGGTCGACAGAATGGCGCTTCAGGCGAGATTGGTTCATGACAATAAGGACAAACACATTCTTCGGTTTTTATCTTAGTATCAGCAGTCTTAAATTTCTGTTTACTTAAATAGTTTTCAATTGCCTTATGCAAGGCATCGGCACCCAAATTGGAACAGTGTAATTTATTTGGTGGCAAACCACCTAATTCTTTGGCAACGTCCGCATTGGTGATCTTTAACGCTTCATCTAATGTCTTACCGATTGCCATTTCTGAGATCATGCTTGATACCGCAATCGCCGCCCCACAGCCAAATGTCTTAAACTTAACATCAACTAATCGATTGTCTTTTACTTTAATATAGAACGTCATCATATCACCACAAATCGGATTACCGACTTCACCAACGCCGTCGGCGTCGGCAATCTCGCCAACATTGCGGGGATTACGAAAGTGGTCCATTACCTTTTCGGAATACATAATATTAACTCAAAACTCAAAGTTCAAAATTAAAAACTTATTCAATTTCTAATGAGAACTCTCTTAAATCAAACCAAAAGCCGGTTTTCTCAATATAGTCGATTTCGGCTTGGATAAGTTCATAATGGGCTTTTTCCATTTCAGCAAGGCGTTCATATAATTCTTTGGCAATTGTGTCTGTTGCCAGTTGTGCTTGTTCTTTATAGAATTTGATTGCTCGGTCTTCTAAGTCTAATGCGGTGCGCAATGCTGACATCTGGTCAAGTCCTTCGGTGCCTTTAACCTTTTTTGTTTTGCCTTTAAGTTCTGGCGTTAATTTTTCAATATCAGACTTCTTAATTTTTACTGGTAGCCAACATTCTTTTTCTTGAAGACTGGCGCGTTGTTTTTCCAAAATAGTCATGTGTTCAAACTCATCAGCGGCTAACTTTAAAAACATATTTTTACCGGAAATGTCTTTGGTTTGATAACCAAAATCGATATAGGTCTTAAGCCCGGTCTTTTCCGCATTGATTGCGGTTTCTAACGCCTTAATCGGTTCTGATACTGACATAACTACGATCTATTCTCCTTCATTATCGAAAGTTTTTTTATGTGTTGTTTTTCTTGGTCAATAATTTTATCAACTAACGATTTATGTTCATCTTTGACAAAGTTTTTAATCTCGTAATAAAAAAGTAAGGTTTCTTTTTCAAATTCAATTGCGTATTTCAATAATGATATCTCAGTTTTTATTCGATTGAGATAACTCATCGGATTAGACTCCGAAAGAAAAAATTTTGAATCGGTAATTGCCTGTAGGTAGCGGCTCGCCTCATCCCAATTATAAGGTAGTGATTGTATTTCTTGGTTAACTAATTTGGACAGTGCCTTAAATGTTTTTTGGTGTTTTAATTCTTCGGCGGCTAAGAAATTAAAAAGTGTTTTTAATGGTGTTGATTTTGTTTTTTTGCTCGCATTTAGATAAAATTTATTACCCCGTTCTTCGATTTTTATTGCCATTTCAATAACTTCGATTGGCGAATAAAAAACGGTCATATCAATTATCTCCTTTTATATTATTAGCAATTACTTTAGTCTACTTTATTATTTAGACTATGTCAATATTTATTCGGTTCGGCACTTAAATAACAAATTTGCCATTTTTGTAAATTAACTTGCCATCGCCATAGACTTCGCCATTTTTCATATCGCAAATCATATCCCAGTGCAAACTTGATTTATTTTTACTGCCGGTCTCGGGATAACCAGAGCCTAATGCCAGATGAATTGTGCCGCCGATTTTCTCATCAAATAAGATATTTTTAATGAATTTCTTAATGCCATAATTAGTGCCAAAGGCAAATTCGCCAATGCGCTTAGCACCAGCATCCATTGCAATCATTGATTGCAAATACTCTTGTCCCTTACTTGCTCGGGCTTCAACGACTTCACCGTGCTTAAAACGGAGCATTACATCTTCAACTTCTTTACCCAAATAGACACAGGGATAGGTATAACGGATATGTCCTTCTAACGAAGTTTCAATTGGACCGGTAAAAATTTCGCCGTCCGGGAAGTTCTCTTTGCCTTCACAGCTTATCCATTTTCTGCCTTTAACCGATAATTTCAGGTCAGTATCTTTATTTTTGATATGAATGATGTCGATTTTTGATATTTTCTCAATTAGTTTTCTTTGTTCTTTGGCGATCGCCTGCCATTTGGCAATTGGGTCTTTTTCATTAAGGTGCCCGGCTGAAAAAATAAATTCAGTAAATTCATCTAAGGACATTTCAGCATCTTGTGCTTGGGCGTTATCAGGATAGGCAGTAAGTGACCATTTCATTTTACCCATTGCGGTCCGTTTCAGTCGCCGTTCTAATAAATAGCCAGTAATTTTTCGTCGCAAACTTAACTTTTTAGGGTCAAAGTTTGATAGAGCCTTGCGATTAAACTCGGCAATAATATATAAATATTTATCAATCTTTTCGATTTCGTATTTTTCAATTGGCGATAGATACTTTAATTGTGCGTCGCTTGCTTCTTGAAAAAAGATTTCAGTAAGACCTTCGCCAACATAACGGACATAAGGGTGGGCGCCATTTCTCAGTGCCAAACGGTAGACTTCTTGAATCAATGGGTTTGCTAAGTGTGTTGAGATTATTAAAAATAAATCATCTTTCTTGACATTGAGCGAATAATTTACTAACACATCTGCCCATCGTGCTAATCGAATATCTTTCATTAACACCTCCGAATACTTTGAGTCTTATTTTTGTAATCCATAGTCAGATATTTTAATTTAAAAAGGTAAGTTGGTCAATTAAAAACATTAATTGACATCTTAAATAATCACAAATAATATTATTATAAAATGAAAATTGATGGCACTGGTTTTGGTTGGATTAAGATCAATGGCATAAAGTATGATACTGATGTCATCATTTTTGCAAATGGCGAAATCGAAAATCGCTACCGAAATTTTCGAGGCGATAATCACCTTGTTAGTCAATGGGAAGTCGAAAAAATTATTACTCACAAGACCGTTGCTAATGAGCATATTGAAAAACCTGAGATCTTAATTGTCGGGACCGGACAAGCAGGTATTGTCCGAGTAACTGATGAGGCAAAATCATTTTTAGCCAAACAAGGCATTAAACTTATTGCGGAAATTACCCCAACCGCCATTGAAATATTTAATAAAACTAAAGATAAAAAGGCAGCGCTTTTTCATGTAACTTGCTAAATTTTATCGTTTAAGGTTCTTAGGTAATTTAATAACCTGGCAAAATCTTCAGGTAACGGTGTGGTAAATTCTAGGTATTTGTTGGTTTTGGGGTGGATAAATCCGAGTTTATAAGCATGGAGTGCCTGACGGTCAATTAGTGACAGGATTTTCTTAAAAATTGGAACTTCAGTCTTATGGGTAATAAGTGTTTTACTGCGACCGCCATATTCAGCATCACCAATCACTGGGTGACCATAATGATAAAGATGGACGCGGATTTGATGGGTGCGGCCGGTCAGTAATTTTAGTCTTAAATAAGTGGCAATTTTGAAGCGCTCAAGTACTTTAAAATTGGTAACCGCGACTTTTGCAGAAAAAGGAGTCACCGCCATTTTTTTGCGGTCTAAACTGTGTCGGCCGATTGGCGCTTCAATTGTGCCTTCGTCCTGAGCAAAGTCACCCCAAGCAAGTGCTAAATATTCCCGAGTAATTTGGCGATTAGAAATTGCCTCGCCTAACTTGGTTAAGGCATCGTCAGTCTTGGCAAAAAGCAAAAGCCCGGTAGTGTCTTTATCCAGCCGATGAATGACCCCGGGCCTAATTTTTGAGTCGGGATGCTCGGGTAAATTACGACAATGATAAAGCAAGCCTTGGACCAAAGTATTATCACTATGACCTCGTGCTGGATGAACAATGACTCCTCTTGGTTTATTAACAACAATTACCACATCGTCTTCATAAACGATATCTAAATCCATTGGCTGGGGCGTGATTTTTAGGTCATGCTCAATTTCAAAATGGGCATTAATAACATCGCCAGGTTTGACTAAATAACTGGGTTTGGTCGATTTGTTATTGACGGTAATTGCCCCGGCTTTGATTAGTTTGTGAACACGATTGCGTGAGATGCCAATACCGGATAAAAGTAAATAATGG
>JBDRUR010000102.1:0-4155 GCA_039801485.1 Caldifarciminota bacterium | reverse complement strand
CTCCATCCCTTCAAGGACAACCGGGCATTGGGAATTCTATACCACAACCTTGGCTTGCAGTATATGCCTTTTCTGGTGGCGGAACGCTGGTCAATTCGTCCTGGCCGTTGTTTAGACAAAATACGAAAAATTCGGGTAGAATCCAAAATTAAATAATATGTCAATTAACAACGAACTGAAAATTGAGAATTTAAAACCAGTACCAGCAATCCCGGATTTTCCGGCAATCGAACATAAAATCTTAGAATTCTGGCAAGCAAATAAGTGTTTCCAAAAACTAATGGCGAAAAATAAAGGCAACAAAAAATTCTCATTTCTTGATGGTCCAATCACTGCCAATAATCCAATGGGCGTGCATCATGCCTGGGGAAGAACTTATAAAGACTTGTTCCAACGCTATAAGGCAATGCTTGGTTATGACCAACGGTTCCAAAATGGATTTGATTGTCAAGGTCTATGGGTTGAGGTTGAGGTTGAAAAAGAACTTGGCTTTAATTCGAAACGGGATATTGAAAAATACGGCATCGATAAATTTGTTGAAAAATGCAAAGAACGGGTGCTGAAATATTCAAAGATTCAAACCGAACAGTCAATCAGACTCGGACAATGGATGGATTGGGAAAATTCTTACTACACAATGTCTGATGAGAACAACTATACTATTTGGTATTTTCTAAAAAAGTGTCATGAACACAACTGGATTTATAAGGGATATGATGTCATGCCCTGGTGTCCACGCTGCGGAACTGCGCTGTCCGAACACGAAATCGTTACCGAAGGCTATAAAGAACTAACTCATCCGGCAGTTTATTTACGCTTCCCAATCAAAGGTAGAACTAACGAATATCTTTTGGTTTGGACAACAACACCCTGGACTTTGTCATCAAATGTTGCCTGCGCGGTTCATCCCGACTTGTTTTATGTGAAAGCAAAACAAGGTAATGATATTTATTATCTGATTAAATCAAGGCTCTGGGTCTTAAAAGGTAGTTACGAGATATTGGATGAGTTTGAAGGTAAAAAATTGCTCGGGCTGGAATATACCGGACCCTATGACGAACTTGAGGCACAAAAAGGTGTTGTCCATAAGGTTATTTTATGGGATGAGGTATCCGGTGAAGAAGGCACGGGCATTGTCCATATTGCCCCGGGTTGTGGTAAAGAAGATTTTGAACTGGGCAAAGAGTATAATCTGCCGGCAATTGCGCCGTTGACCGAAGATGGGTATTTTCTGGAAAAGTTTGGTTTTCTTACCGGCACTAATGTCAAAGATTCAGCAAAATTGGTTTTTGATGACCTGTCGCGAAAGAATATGATTTATTATATCGAAGATTATACCCATCGTTATCCGGTCTGTTGGCGTTGCGACTCGGAAGTGGTCTTTCGGTTAGTGAATGAATGGTTTATTAGAATGGATGAGTTGCGCTATCAGATTATGGAGGTCGCAAAACAGGTGAGATGGATTCCTGAGTTTGGTTTAGACCGCGAACTGGATTGGCTGAAAAATATGCAAGATTGGTGCATTTCTAAAAAACGTTACTGGGGGTTGGCGTTACCAATTTATGATTGTGAATGCGGAAAGTTTGAGGTAATTGGCGGTAAAGAGGAACTTAAAAATCGTGCGGTCAAAGGCTGGGATAAGTTTGAGGGTCATTCGCCACACCGGCCGTGGATTGATGAAGTTAAAATTGAATGCCGTTATTGTGGCAAAGAAGTTTCCAGAATTTTAGATGTTGGTAATCCCTGGCTTGATGCTGGGATTGTGCCGTATTCGACAATGCATTATCTGACTGACCGAAATTATTGGCAACAGTGGTTTCCAGCCGATTTTATTACTGAATGTTTTCCCGGCCAGTTTCGTAATTGGTTCTATGCGATCTTAGCAATGAGTACTGTCTTAGAAAACCGACCACCATTTAAGACTTTATTGGGACACGCCTTAGTTAAAGATGAACATGGCGAAGAGATGCATAAGTCAAAAGGGAATGTCATCTGGTTTGATGAGGCGGCGGAAAAAATGGGTGCGGACATTATGCGTTGGATTTTTACTGCTCATAATCCCCAAGAGAACTTAAATTTTGGTTATACGCTCAGCAACGAAGTTAAGCGAAAATTCTTAACGCTTTGGAACGTCTACAGTTTCTTTATCACTTATGCTCGAATTGATAAACCAAAACTGAGAACAAGCAACACTTTTAAAGGTCTTGATGGCTTGAAATTGAATAAACTTGACCAATGGATTATTTCAAGACTACAATGGCTGATTATTCAAGTGCGAGCGCGACTAGATGACTATGACCCAGCACCAGCAACCAAGTTCATTACGGAATTTATTGATGACCTATCAGGCTGGTATGTGAGAAGAAATCGCCGAAGGTTTTGGAAACCCGGGGCCGATGAAGATAAACAGGCAGCATATCAGACACTTTATGAATGTTTAGTTACGTTGGTGAAATTGCTGGCGCCGATTATGCCATTTGTTTCCGAAGAGATATATCAAAACCTGGTTAGGGCGATTGATATTAATGCGCCCGAGAGTGTCCATCTTAATGAATTTCCAATGGCCGATCCGTCATTGAGAAATGAACGGCTTGAAAATGAAATGGCACTGGTCAGAGCACTGATATCACAGGGACTTGCTGCTCGCAAATTGGCAAACATCAAAGTGAGACAGCCATTAGCGGATGGCATTATTGTCGGTACGGACTCAGCAACTCAAGAGCAACTGCGAGAGCACTTACCAATAATTTGCGAAGAGCTAAATATTAAAGAAATAAAGTTTGCTAACAAAGATTTCCAGTTGACACCAAATTATATGAAAAGTAGCGAGCAAAATGTCCAATATGAATTCTATATCAACACAGTGTTAACTGAAGAGTTAGAATATGAGGGGCTTGCTCGCGAGTTGGTGCATAAGATTCAAAATTTGCGAAAGTCAGCCGGATTCGATGTTGTTGACCGGATTGAGCTATTTTACGAGACATCGCCAAAATTACAATCGGCAATTTCCCGTCATTATGAATATATCGCTAATGAAGTGCTTGCCACCAAAATCGCACCCTTTGACCAAGGTAATAAAGAGTTGGAAGTTAATAAAACTATTAATGTTAACGAAGAGTTGGCAACGATTGGTCTAAAAAGGACTAAGAAATATGATTAAGACGCGTAAAGAATTGATTGAGTTTGAAAAACGGTTGCTTGCGGCAAAAAAACAACTCTTAAAACAACAAAAATATACTGATAGTATTCTCATTCAAACCAGCGGAACTGGACAAGAATCTTCATATCGGACCCATATTGCCGACATTTCTAGCGATACTTATCAAAAGGAATTGACATCGCAACTGACGACTTATGAGGGAAAGATTTTAATGGAGATTGAGCAAGCATTATTGCGCATTCGCGAGAATCGTTATGGTGATTGCGAAAGATGTGGCAAGCCAATTGCTAAAGCCCGATTAAAGGCACTGCCTTATACCCGATTCTGTATCAAATGCCAAAAAGACCTTGGTGCTAAATAAGAGCGGTTGTTTATCCCAGACAATTAAAACAATGTGTTGCGGTTATGTCCGAGATTGTTTTGCTACCGCTCGCAACGACAAAGGAAAAATCACGTTTAAAATGACATAGGGCAAAAAGGAAGTTACAATGACAAACGATATCAATCAGCGGAATTTTTTAATTGAAATTGAATATGACGGGCACGACTATTATGGTTGGCAGCGTCAGAAAAATAAAAAGACTGTCCAAAATGAAATAGAAAGTGTGCTAACAAAACTTTACCAAAAGCCAATAAAAGTAATCGGTGCCTGCCGAACCGATGCCGGGGTTTCGGCATCTGGGCAGATTGCCAATTTTTATCTACCAGTCCAGTTATGCCAACGATTCTCGTTAAAGGAACTTCAGAAAAAGTTAAATGCGATGCTACCTGATGATATCTACATAAAAAAAATAAGAATGGTTGAGCAAAACTTTCACGCCCGATTTTTAGCAAAATCAAAGGTTTATCAATATCATATTATTCTAACCAAATCGCCCTTGAAACAACGGTTTGCCTGGTATCTTCCGTATGATTTGAGCTTAAAAGATATGCAAAAAGCGGCTAAATTGTTTGTTAATCATAAAGACTACCGCGCTTTTTGTAAAATCTCTGAC
>JBDRUR010000101.1:0-4304 GCA_039801485.1 Caldifarciminota bacterium | reverse complement strand
ATAATTCCTTGTGTATTTTTCATTGGGTTATGGATATTTCTGATAAGACGAATGTCGGCCGGTTCTGACCGTGCATTTAGTTTTGGAAAAAGTCGTGCACGGTTATTAACTACTGACCGGCCAAAAGTTACTTTTGATGATGTTGCCGGGGTCGATGAAGCAAAAGAAGAATTGAAAGAGGTAATCGAGTTCTTGAAAGCGCCTTCAAAGTTTCAAAAATTGGGCGGCAAAATTCCTAAGGGTGTGCTTTTAGTCGGCCCCACCGGTACGGGTAAGACACTGTTAGCGCGTGCGGTTGCCGGTGAAGCCGGTGTTCCTTTCTTATCAATATCCGGGTCAGATTTTGTCGAGATGTTTGTCGGAGTTGGTGCTGCACGAGTCCGTGATTTATTTGACCAAGGCAAAAAGAATGCGCCATGTATAATTTTTATTGACGAAATTGATGCTGTTGGTCGCCAACGTGGCGCGGGTTTGGGTGGCGGGCATGATGAACGCGAGCAAACATTAAACCAGTTATTGGTCGAAATGGATGGGTTTGATACTCAAGAAGGTGTAATTATTATGGCCGCAACTAACCGGCCAGATATCCTGGATACTGCACTTTTGAGACCCGGCCGATTTGACCGTCAAATTGTTGTTGACCGGCCGGATATTCTGGGACGAGAAGGGATTTTGAAAGTGCATACCAAAAAGATTCCACTGGCGAAAGATGTTGATTTAAAGATTCTCGCCCGGGGCACTCCAGGTTTTTCTGGTGCTGATTTAGCCAATATGGTGAATGAGGCAGCATTACTTGCCGCACGACGCAATCGGAATGAAGTAACCATGCAGGACTTTGAGGACGCAAAGGACAAAGTTTTAATGGGTGTTGAGCGCAAGAGTCTTTTAATTTCGGAAAACGAGAAGAAGTGGATTGCCTATCATGAAGCCGGTCACACTTTGGTCTCAAAATTAATTCCGGGTACTGACCCAATTCATAAAGTAACGATAATTCCCCGAGGTCAAGCGCTAGGAGTAACGCAACAACTGCCACTCGATGACCGGAAAATTTATTCTAAAACATATTGTGTTAATCAATTAACTGTTATGTTAGGAGGACGAGCAGCGGAAGAATTGGAATTTAACGATATTTCAACCGGGGCTCGCGATGATATCAATCGTGCAACCGAACTGGCAAGAAAAATGGTTTGCGAGTGGGGTATGTCTGAAAAATTAGGTCCACTAACGTTGGGTAAGAGAGACGAAGAAATCTTTTTAGGACGAGAAATGGGTTTGCACCGAAATTTTTCCGAGCAAACTGCGCAATTAATCGATAGTGAAATTAAACGATTTGTTGACGATGCCCATAAAAATGCCTTGAGATTATTAAAAGATAATATTGAAAAATTAAGAAAGTTAGCTCAAAAGTTATTAGAAAAAGAGATCTTGGATGGTCAAGAGATTGACAAAATTCTTGGATTAAACTCATTACAACCTGAAGGAAATTCTTAATTTTATCATATGGAATTGTCAGGTTCAATCGTCGCATTAATTACGCCATTTACAAAAGAAAATAAATTAGACTTAAACGGTCTGAAGAAAAACATTCAATTTCAATTAAAAAATAAGACAAATGGTTTTGTGCCATGTGGCACAACTGGTGAATCACCAACACTATCAGAGCAAGAATGGGAATTGGTGGTAAAAACAACAATTGAAACGGTCAATCATAAAAAACCGGTCATTCCTGGCACTGGTAGTAACTCAACCGAAAAAACAGTAAAACTAACAAAACGGGCTAAGGAATTAGGCGCTGATGCTTGTTTGATTGTTACACCCTATTATAATAAACCAACCCAAGAAGGTTTGTATCAACATTACAAGACAGTAGCGACATCGGTAAAACTACCAATAATTATCTACAATATTCCTGGTCGAACCGGGGTTAATATGCTACCAAAGACAATTGAACGATTACATAAAGATTTTTCGGATATTATTGTTGGTGTTAAAGAAGCATCAGGCAATTTAGACCAGGTGGCGGAAATTATTGAACGATGCGGTAGTGATTTTATTGTGCTTTCAGGAGACGATTCGTTGACATTGCCTATCTTATCAATTGGCGGTAAGGGAGTTATATCAGTTATCGCGAATATTGTGCCTAAAGAAACCGCGATGATGATTGAATACTTTTTTAATGGCAACATTAAAAAAGCTTATGAACTAAATAGGAAATTATATCCGTTGTGCAAAGCAATGTTTGTTGAAACCAATCCGGCGCCAATTAAGTATGCAATGTCAATATTAAAAATGCCGTCGGGCAAACCAAGATTGCCATTGGTTGAACCATCATTAGAAAATCAGAAAATCATTAGACAAGCAATATCTTCCTTTAGACATTAGAAATTAGTATTAGGACTTTATGATTAAGGTCATTTTAATTGGTGCCTGTGGTAAAATGGCAAGTGCGGTAGCGTCGATTATTAATCAAGAAAAAGATATTGAGATTGTCGGCGGTATCGAATCGGTTGGTCATCCATTAATTGGTCAACCATTTGGCAAAGGTTTTATCCAGTCAGATTTAAGTAAAATAATAAATAATTGTGATGTGGTGGTTGAGTTTGCAATACCTGAGATAACTTTGCCTAATGTTAAAATTGCCGCTAAGTCAAAAAAGCCATATATTGTCGGAACAACTGGCATTAAAGATATAAACGATATAAAAAAATACAGTAAAAAGATACCGATTTTAATATCGCCAAACTTTTCTGTAGGCGTAAATGCTCTTTTTAATCTAACTCAAAACGCAATTAGATTGCTATCAGATTTTGATATTGAGATAATTGAAACGCATCATAAGATGAAAAGAGATGCACCGAGCGGAACTGCTAAAAAGTTAGCCGAAATAATTAATAAAGAACGAGAACAAGCAGTAAAAATCGATTCGATCCGCATTGGTGATATTATTGGTGAGCATACAGTGATGTTTGTTGGTAATGGTGAACGATTAGAACTTACTCATCGTGCCTTTAGTCGCAATGCCTTTGCCGTTGGTGTGATAAAAGCAATCAGATTTATCATAAACCAACGGCCCGGTTTTTACAGTATGAACGATGTTATCGGTTATAAACCAAACTAACCGTTCGTATATATTCCGTAATTTAAATTTTTAAGGATAAGTTAATTATCTTTCGATCACAATAGATTCAAAGTTAGTTTTTATTAAAGTCATTTTACCTTAGTAGTAACATCTTTTTTGTATTTTGGAATTCTTTGGTTTCTAATCGATAGAAATAGATGCCATTGGGACAAATATTCTGAGCATTATCACGACCATTCCAGATAACTGAATATAAGCCGGGTTTCTGGAGACAATTGATAAGAACTGCGATTTCTTCACCAGTGGCACTAAAAATAGTAACTTTAACCTTGGTAGTAATTGGGATTGAGTATGTGATTTCAGTGATGTTGGAAAATGGATTTGGTCGATTGTGATATAAATAGAATATCGAAGGTGCTTTGATGTTTGTTAACTCTTCGATGCCGGTTGTTTGAACTGTGAAACTCCAGACCGTTGACCAACTGCTTTGATTATTTGCGACATCGAATGCTTTGACTCGCCAATAATAGGTGGTATCAGTAAGTTTTCTTAATAGGGTCGTGTCTACAACGGTGGTATCAAAGGCATTAGTGAAATTAGAGTTTTTGGCGATCTGGATTTGGTAATGTTTAATACCGCTGACATTGTCGGTTGAGCGGTTCCAGTAAAAACGGACAAACGAGTCATTAAGGATTGCGTTATTTGCTGGCGAGATAAGATTGGGCACACTGGGTGGGGTGTAATCAATACCAAAACTATCAGCACTGGAGAATACACCTTGATTACCAGCCAAATCATAAGCACGCACTCGCCAGAAGTATTTTGCCTGAGTTAAAGTTAAGGTATCATAGAGATAACTGGTGGTATCAGTGATTGGATTAGTGAAGTTGCGGTTGGTATCAACTTGCAAGATATAGCGAATTGGTGAATCAAATGCGTCAGTTATGAAATCAAATGCTTCGAGTTTTACAGGTTGTTTTGTTGGCGAATCGTTAAATGTTACTTGTGACCAGTTAAAGATGGCATTATTATTAGTTAACCAGATGCCGTTTACAGGTGAGATTAAAACCGGTGCATTAGGAGTACGGGTATCGATTTCAAAACTCCAAACCGCTGACCAATTACTCTGATTGCCAGCACTGTCAATTGCTTTTACTCGCCAGTAATAAGTTGTATCGATAAGTCTTGTTGGCACTTGATAAAAAGTATCATTGATATTGATTTG
>JBDRUR010000100.1:0-4313 GCA_039801485.1 Caldifarciminota bacterium | reverse complement strand
GCTAAGTCCCCGATACGATGTTGCCCAATCAAATGCTGCTTCTGATGGCCAATTAGTATAATTAGACTGGTTATAAGGCATCAGTACCATATTGGCAACGCCATTATCAACAATGACCTTCATCGCATCATCAAAATAGGCACCGCCATCAGTACCGCCATTAATCAAATTATAAACAAACGCCGGACTAAACTGATTCTCGGTTAAATTAACATTCCAGCCATGTTCTTTCCATTCAGTATGAGTTTTATGATAATATGCCATTGCCCAACCAACACATGAGCCTTGAGAACCTTGATTACCGACTGGTGGCATTTGTGAAGAAAGGTCAACTGCCGGCGGTAATGACTTGCCTTCTAATGGAATATAAGTCACTTGAATCAAATCCGGATTTAACCTTGGGTCGCGATATAAAAGACCAGTGGGATGTAGTTCTTCAGCCGCAAAACCGGTTGTGAATATCAACAACAAAACAAAAAATAGTTGGCTATATTTCATATAGCCTCCTTTCTTGTAATTATTAAACATTAACAGTTTTCTTTTAATATGTCAATAGTTAGTTTAATTTTTCTGTTATGTTGTCAGCAGATAATAATCCATACTTAAAATTTTTAATTGACTATTGACTATCATTGAAAACAACGATATGCTTTGGCAATGGCAAAATACATATTTGTCACTGGCGGTGTGGTCTCATCTTTGGGTAAAGGCATTGCGACCGCATCAATTGGACTTTTACTAAAAAGTTGGGGCTTTAGAGTTACCTTACTAAAATTTGACCCCTATATCAATGTTGACCCGGGCACAATGAGTCCATTCCAACATGGCGAGGTCTTTGTAACTGAAGACGGTGCTGAAACCGATTTAGACTTGGGCCATTATGAGCGCTTTATTGATGAAAACCTTACTCGCCATCATAATCTCACTACCGGCCAGATTTATCACTCAGTAATTGAAAAAGAACGCCGCGGTGATTTCTTAGGCGGCACCATCCAAGTTGTTCCTCATATCACCAATGAGATTAAAGACCGCATCAAAATGTTAGCCGATAAGGTTGATATTGTCATCACTGAAATTGGTGGCACCGTTGGCGACATTGAAAGCCTACCATTTTTAGAAGCTGCCCGACAAATGCAAATTGAACAGGGCCGAGACAATGTTAGCTACATTCATCTAACGCTGGTCCCGTTTATTGAGACATCCTTAGAATACAAAACCAAACCCACTCAGCATTCAGTCAAAGAACTACGTGAGATTGGTATTCAACCAGACATAATCTTATGCCGCACCAAGACACCGTTACCAGAAGATTCAAAAGACAAAATCGCCCTTTTTTGCAATGTCCCAAAACCAGCAGTGATTGAAGCAATTGATGTCAATAACATCTATGAAGTGCCACTAATCTTTGCCCGACAAAAACTTGACCAACTAATCATCAATCGCTTAAAACTAAAACCAAAATACCAAAAACCAAAACTAACTAAATGGCAGAACTATATCAAAAAGAGCAGCAATCCCAAAATGACCATTCAGATTGGCATCTGCGGTAAATATGCCAAACTACGCGACTCTTACAAAAGCGTGATTGAAGCGGTGCATCACGCCTCAACCTATTACCAAGTCAAAACCGAAATCAAATGGATTGAAGCCGAGACCGTTAATGACCAAACCGTCAATAAAGAATTTAGCGATTTAGCCGGAGTCATCATTCCTGGTGGCTTTGGTATCCGGGGCATTGAAGGCAAGATTAAAGCAATTGAGTATCTACGTCAACAAAAGCTCCCATTCTTAGGATTGTGTATCGGCTTACAATGTGCAGTCATTGAATTTGCCCGCTCAGTCTGTAATTTAAAAGACGCCAATTCTACTGAATTTAATCCCAAAACCCGCTCACCAGTAATCTATCTCTTACCGGCGCAACGACGCCAAAAACAAAAAGGTGGCACAATGCGTCTTGGCAAATACCCGACGACCATCATTAAAAATACCCTTGCTTATAAATGTTATCAAAAAAACATTGTCTGGGAAAGACACCGGCACCGCTATGAAGTCAATAACCGCTTTCTGCCAACTTTAACACGAAACGGCTTGGTTGTTAGTGGCATTTATCGGCCGGAAAAATTAGTTGAAATTATTGAACTAAAAGACCATCCGTTCTTTTTAGCCACGCAGTTTCACCCGGAATTTACCTCACGGCCATTAAGACCCAACCCGTTATTCTTGGGCTTTATTCGGGCAGCAATCAAATATGCCATGCAGAACAAACTGGTAAAATTATAATTATCTTGTTGGAATAATTTCAATAATATCGTGGTCTTTTTCAAATCTTATGCGAAAATTATCAAAAAAGCCATCCTGTCCTAAAATTGGTATAACATTAGCTCAATGTATCCGGCCACAACTATATACCTAATTACCTAATTACCATTAAATGGTCTTAATTTCTTTCTTGTTTCAATAGTGTTTGGCTATTTATTTTTTGGGTAATTCAAAATAACGAATTTTGCAAAATCGCCAACAACTCGTCTTAGTAATACTTACATCTTTGATAAAATCTTATTAATTGCCTGTTTTAATGGTGGCAAATCACGAATGATAGTTTCCCAAACTTTATCAAAATCGACCGTAAAATAACCGTGTATCAGCCTATTCCTCATGCCGGCTATTTTCTGCCAAGGTATTTCCGAATATTGTTGTTTTATTTGTTCAGGAATATTTTTTACTGCTTCGCCGATTATTAAAAGCGAATAAACGACCGCATAAACTTTCTCTTTATCATTTATAAATGAATTATAACTAACTCCTTGGATAAAAATTTCAATATCTAAAATCGCTTTATAGATATCATTAATAAAATCTTTATATTCTCGTTTATCCTTCATACATAAATAACTTCTTTTAGAATATTTTGTCCAATATATGGTTTAAGTGTCTTTTTTTCAACTAAATCTACTTTTACGCCTAATAACTCGCTCAATTCAATTTCAAGACCAGCAACATCTAATAGACTCAATTTAACATCATTTTCAAACTCAACTAAAATATCAACATCGCTGGCGTTTTTTTGTTCGCCTCGCACATAAGAACCAAAAATACCGATATCCTTAATTTTATATTTTTTAATCAGTTCTGGTTTATGAATTCTTAACTTTTCAGTTATCTCTTCTATGGTCATATTTTATCTTATTTTATCTTAAACACTTTTTTTATTAAGTCAACAGCTAATCATATCGTCTATAATCTAGTTATTTGATAAAATTCAAGGTTTTTGCTAAAATTGTTTCCTGCCGTTTACACCCTTAACTTTTCGCCCTGCATCCGTTCTTTATATTTCTTGACCAGAATCCGACCCAGCCGTTTATGGCCTGCTTTCAAATACCACTTTGCCCACCATTCAGCAACGGTATCGATCGTCTTTTGGTCAAGTTGTTTCAGTTCTTCCTCGGCTTGTTTGGCAGCTGCGTCCATCTCTTCAAAAGAAAGAATCTGCGCCATTTGTCCTCCTTTGAGAATAAATTGCTCAAACTACACCAACTAAATAAATTATATCACAATTTCAGCTGATTTTCAAGCCCGCGGTTAAGTTGCTATATATATTATATATATAAGAGCAAAAGCGATTTTAATTATAAAATTTAAGGAGGATTAAATGCCGGTAAAACTCTATTTAATTAACCCCTATCATGACCTTTGGCTTGCTGGAGAAGTTGTCAACGAAGACAACAACAGCGTGACTTTGCGGTATCCAATGTTGTTTATGCTTGCAGACAGACGATTATTAGGAAAACCGCTCTTGTTTTTTAACACAAGCAAGCACGAGGTATTAATCTATAAATCAACTATCTTTGCCGAATACGAACTTGACCCAATCAATACGCCCGAATTCATTAAAATCTATAAAGAAGAATCCACAAGATTATACAGCAGTATCCAAACCGCCACAATAATAACATCACTAAAAGGCGTGCCATCCTTAAAAGCATAAAAATAAGGAAAATAACACCTAAAAAAAGAGCAAAACCGTATAATTGGAAGAAAGGAGGAATTTATGAAAATCAACTACATTTGTCCACGCCCGCCATGGGAATGCGAGCGCTTTCTACTGCTAAAACTACAAAAAACATACTGTTATAACTGGCAAGATATAAATTGCAAGGAATGTTATCTTCAAAGACTTGCGCCTGCTGCAAAAACCGATAGAAGAATATGTATAGATACAAAAAATAAATTATAAAATAAATAAAACAATACGGGGGAGGCTATAAATGTTATTTTTTTTCAGGCAAGGGGAGCCTCCCCCAAAAGTATTTTGC
>JBDRUR010000099.1:0-4370 GCA_039801485.1 Caldifarciminota bacterium | reverse complement strand
AGCAAAAAAAAATTCAAATGTCAAGCACAACTTAAAAAACAAAGTTATAATAATAAATCGTCCCAATTATTGACTTTTCCAACCTAACTAATCTATAATTGCTTAAAAATGTCTTTGCGCAAAAGAATCACGCTACTAATAATCAGTTTTTTGCTCGGTTGCGGTCTTCTCAAAAAAGGTGACAAAATTCCGCCGATTGTTGAAATTGCTGTACCCCAAGATAGTATCTGGTTTAGCGGTCCCTTGCCTATCACGGTCTTTGCTTATGACAGTGTCGGTGTCGAATCGGTTTCGGTCTTTGGCGACAATTTATGGCTCGGTACTGATACTACCGAGCCTTATGAGTTCACCTGGCAACTCCAAAATCAATCGCCGTTTAGTTGGCATACCCTCTACGCTAAAGCTTATGACCAAGCCCAAAACGAAGGAATCTCTTCGACGCTTCATATCTTCTATCTTGGGCGACAAATGATTAACCTTTATCATGGTGTCAAAATGATTAGTCCTAATGATTATTTTGCCATCAAGTTTGGTGCAAATATCTTTGACTCGCTTTATGGTGAAGTCTTGGTCCATAACCAAGATTCTCTTAGCCATTTCTACTTATTAGACGACAACAATTTCTCAAAATTCAAAAATGGTTTAACATTCACTCCTTTATTAGAATTCAGCAATTTTGGCCAATTTGCCACTCGTTACCATTTTACCATGCAAGGCGAATTTTATTTGGTTGGACAAAATTTGACTTCAATTTCCAAAAAAGTTTGGTTAAGATTTTATCTCACTCGCCCCTAATGATTATTCTGTTATTATTCAATCTCATTCGACCGCCAATTCCACCAATTACTGATACTGATTTAATAGCCGTTGAATCTTTGACTGGGTATTATCAGCAACGATTAGACCAATCAATAAAAATCGCATCCAGACATCCGGCAATATTTAATTTCGGCAATTACCTTGTCTTTGGCTATAAGCCCAATCAATTAGCCAAAACCGAAACTTTCATTAAAGAAAATCGGGGTAAAATCATAAAAATAAGTCAGACCGGTGGTAACTACCTTTTTGCCCATTTCCCAGATGCTACAATCGAAGATAATCTTTTAGTTTTGACCAAGGCGCAAAGTTTACCTTTTATTCGTTACTGTGAGCCTTCAATTAAATTAAGAAAATGCTTTATCCCTAATGACCCTTATTTTTCAAATTATCAATGGGACAAGTGGGTAATGTACAGTGACTTAATTTGGGATATAACCTTTGGGTCAATTGATGTAACAATAGCAATTTGTGACCAAGGGGTAGATTATCGCCATCCGGATTTAAGCCCCAATTTCAACTTAGATCTCTTAGGTTATGATTTCGTTGACAATGACCCTGACCCTTATCCGAATTCGCCGGAAGAAACCCACGGCACCCATGTAGCAGGAATTATTGGCGCTGTGATAAATAACGGTATCGGTATTGCTGGTTGGGCTTCGGTTAGGTTGTTATCAATTCGGGTCTTAAATGAAGAAGGTTCGGGATGGGATTTTGATATTGCCGAAGGCATTCGTTGGGCAACTAATATCGGCGCCAAAATCATCAATTTAAGTTTAGGCAGTTACGAATACTCCTCGGTTTTAGCCGAGGCAGTAGAATATGCCTGGAACAACGGTGTCTTATTATTCGCTGCCACAGGTAATGATGGAATTAACGAAATCTATTACCCAGCCAAATTTGACCGATGTGTCGCCGTTGGTGCCTTAGACCAAAATAACCGAATTGCCAGTTTTAGCAATTACGGTCGGCAACAAGAATTGGTCGGTCCGGGTGTTGATATCATTTCAACGATAAATAATAACCGCTATGCCATTTACAATGGCACTTCAATGGCATGCCCCCAAGCCAGTGGTGTGGCGGGACTAATCTTATCGCTATTTCCCAATTTATCGAATCAAAGACTCCGGGCAATTTTGGATGTCAGCACAATTGATTTAGGTGCCAATGGCAAAGACAATATCTACGGCTATGGATTATTAAACGCCTATCGGGCATATTCTTTGGCACAAATTTTGGCAACTTCGGACAAGTCGAAAAACAAGGATAAGTCAAAGATTTTAATCCAATCTTTAAAGCATAAAAACATTGCAATTTTTAATGTCTTGGGCAGAAGGATTGAAAAGATTGGCGCGAGAGGAATCTATTTCTGCCAAGACCGCCAAAAAATTAAAAAGCTCGTCGTTCATCGAAAAGTGAGTGTTATTCAAATTAACTTAAAACCTCAATAATCTTATCTCGGTTCTTTTCACCATGAATAATAGTTATCCGATTCTTTTTCACTTTAAAATACTCTGCCAAAATTTCGATTAACGCTTTATTTGCTTTACCTGCAATCGGCGGTGCGGTTAAATAAACTTTCAACCGATTCTCTTCTTTTACAACTTCATTCTTTTTAGCATTAGGAATGACTCGTACCCTTATCTGCATTGCCTCTTTGCCGTAATTATATCATTACATCTTGCCAAGGCGGTTTTATTTTCTTGCCAAGTTAATAACTTTAATGCTTCGTCAAAAGAGCACCATTTGTATTGGTCGTGTTCAAAAGGGTCAATCATCGGTTTCTGGTTGGCAGCGATATGGGCGACAAATACATATTCGATAATTCTCTTGGTATCTGGTGGATATAAATCTCGCCATTTATCTTCGATAAGAAAGGAATAGAAATAATCAATCCTTTCCAGTCGCAAGGGGATGAGTTTAGTTTCTTCAATGAGTTCCCGCCTGGCGGTTGTGTTAATATCTTCGCCTTCTTCAACCCCGCCACTAACTCCCTGCCAAAATCCACCACGACTCGGTATTCGATGCAATAACAAATATTCCCATTCTCCTTTGCGATACCTTACAGGGTATACTAAGACTTGAATGGGTTTTCTCATCTTTTAACACCTTTTAAGGCATCGCACATCGCTTCGGTATTTAAGGTATAAGAAAATTCAAAGTCTTAATTAATTTTTGAGTGAAGTGGTCAACTCTTATGAAAAATCCTTTGGGCATAATGTTCGAATTATGATACAAAACAGTTAGATATTTTCAAGGAGGAAAATTTGGATAGGCTGATATTAAGTTTGAATGAAGTTATTGCATCAAACTTCGTTCCTAATCCCAGTCGCTTTACTTCTAAACTCACTTATAAATTTCTAACTACTAATATCACTTATGGTTTGACATTGTTCCAACAATATTCCCTTTTAATCGTCTTAGCTAACACATATTTTATAGTTTAGCAAGACTGAAGTAATGATGACTATGACCTTTATGGGGGGTACAGTAAAACACATCTCAGAGATTTCTGATTGACTCTTTATGAACAAATTGTCAATCACCAAGATATAAAAATCTTTGATGTTTCGAGAAAACAATTCAGCAATCAGGCCAAAAAGTTTCTGGTTACGAGATAAACGAATCGTCGCACAATAAGCACAATAATAAAATAAATTGAACAAAGTTAAACTAATTTTTAACCATCCGAAGTCAACGATTAGTGGTTAGGGACTGGTGCACCCAAAAAAAACGATTTGGACAATTGAACGAATTTGAACTCCTTCCAACGCATCTCAAAATCAGGGATTAGGGAAAATATTGAGGCGGTATCGAGGTTGCTTGCGAGATAGCCTACCAACCCCTAACTAACACCCCAATTTGCTTCTAACAAGGTTTCCTACCCGATTTGCTCGGAAGGGCTATTATAGTTCAATATCCTTAAAAATCTCACGCTCTTGACGAAAACGAGTTTTTCTTGACAAATGATTTTGTTTATATCATTATGTTTTCAGATAAATCGAGGTTGTAATGAGCCGTGTTTTGAGGAACAAAAAAAGAACAAACAACCCAAGAAAGGAGGAGCAATGCTCCGCAATAACAACAAAACAAACCCGAATCGGGTTGCATCCCCGACAAAAAGTCTTTTTCTTTTGGGGAGAATGAGCCGAAGTGGCTCATCAATAGCCCGGACCTGTCTGCTAAAGCACAGGCAGATTGGGCTAATAATCCTCTTTGCCGTTTCAATGGTTATGGCAGGAGGAAGAAAACCGAAAGAAGTAATGGTAAATGCATCATTGCGACCACTCTCAGTCAATGAAGTGATGGAGATACTGCAAAAGTTTCCGGAGATGGTACCCGATCGCTATAAGGATGGAGTTTTTAATAAAGAGGATAAATACATAATTGAAGGCTTATTCCACTTTAGAGAAGTAGAAGATGCAGATTTGCTCAAACGATTCTTTCCTACTGTTCGTTTTATCAAAGCAAGTAAATTTACTAAGCCTCCTCTTCCTTATCTAATGGCGGTTAGTGGCAACAAGCGGTATGAAAATTTCCCTTCTCTTTTTAAC
>JBDRUR010000098.1:0-4447 GCA_039801485.1 Caldifarciminota bacterium | reverse complement strand
CACTGCTGATTCTTCGGTCTGGGTGATTGATGTGAGCGCTGACGATTTAGTAGAGAATACCGAGGTGTGTATTAAACGGTTAGCACAAGCCAATCTGTTTTTTAGTAGCGATGAAAAACAAAATCTAACAGTGTCGGATATATCCGCGTTATTGCCGACCGAGCGACTGATTGTGGTTGCCAATAAAATTGATGAGCCGAATAGTCGATTTGGTCTGGAAATCTTAAAAGAATTGCTGGGCGATGTGCCAATTATTTCAGTATCGGTTAAGAATAAAACTGGTTTAGAAGAACTCAAGCGGCAGATTTTTGCCAGTCTACAGATCATTCGGATTTACACCAAACCGCAGGGCAAAAAGCCGGACTTAACCGAACCGGTGATTTTAAAGAAAGGTAGCACCGTGCTTGATGCTGCCAAGGCATTACATAAAGAGTTTGCTGAAAAATTAAGATACGCTCGGCTATGGGACAATGACAAGTTTAATGGTCAGATGGTGGAAAAGAATTATGTTTTAAAGGACAAAGATATCATCGAATTCCACATCTAAATTATTTAATTTGGAAAATCAAAAAAGACTGGTCGGGTAATAAGAAAGTAAATCGGTTCAAAATCGTATAGCCACAGTTAGTCATATTTTCAATAATTGCCGATTCTGGTGTATAGTGTTTGCCGCGTAGAAAAAGATTGAAGCGTTTTCGAACATAGTCGATAATTGCAACTCGACCGGTTGGTTTCAAGTATTTTTTGAGATTCATAAAATATGTTTGTGGTGACGGCAAATGGTGATAGACATTTCTGAGAAAAAATAAATCAATGCCAGCTAGTGGTAGTTCGAAGTGGTCGTTTTTTATCAGCACAGTTCTAATATTGGTAATCTTCAGTTGATTTATTTGTTGGTCAATGTATTTTAGAAATTTTACTTCGGTATCAATTGCATAAACACGACCTTGCTCACCCACCAGTTTAGCAAATTCAAAGGTATAATAGCCGCCGCCGGCACCGATATCAGCGATAACATCACCGGACTTAATGACTAAACTCTTAATGACGGCTTGTGGTTGAAACTTGGGCGAAGACGCGCGCTTATTTAATTGTTTTATTTTCCAGTATTTAAACATAGGGTGATGTTATAAGGTTATTAGCTATTGTCAATAATTTCATTATTGCTCAAATACGGTTGACATCTTCAAGGTTAAAATTATAATCTTGATATGAGCAATAATAATAGTCAAGAGCAGTTAAAACAAATTCCGGCAGTTGATAAGATTTTGAACTGGTCCGAAATTAAAGAATACTTAGCCAAGTATCGTCACTCGTATATTAGCACAATTGTCCGGTCAAAGGTTGATGAGTTCCGTCAGCAAATAATAAGCGGGGTTGATATTGATGTAGCAGGACTCAAGCAAAATATTTTGGATGAACTTGAATTTCTGACTACCCGGTATTTCTGTCATGCAATAAATGGTTTGGGAGTTATTCTTCATACTGGTTTGGGGCGCGCCTGTTTTGGACAAGGGATTGATGTTGTTGCCAAGGAGATTGCTCAAGGTTTTTCAAGATTGCAGATTGATGACGAAGGCAAACGCGATGACCGCTACCGCAAAATTAGCAAATTACTGCAAGTCATAACCGGTTGCGAAGCCGGAATGATTGTTAATAACAATGCCGGCGCAACGCTATTAGTGTTAAGTGCGCTTGCCAAAGGTAAAGAAGTAATTGTGTCTCGTGGTCAATTAATTGAGATCGGCGGGTCTTTTCGCCTGCCCGAGATTTTAGCACAATCCGGGGCAATTTTAAGAGAAGTTGGCACGACCAATCGCACCCACTTAAAAGACTATAAACATGCAATTAATGACAACACCGGCTTAATTCTTAAAGTCCACCAATCAAATTATCGGATCTTGGGATTTACTAAAGAGGTTAGCTTAATTGAGTTGGTTGCCTTAGGTAAAAAACATAATATTCCGGTGGTTGATGATCTGGGCAGTGGGGCATTAATTGATTTCTCTAAATATGGATTGCCAAAAGAACCAGTTGTCCAGGAGAGTATTCAGCAAGGTGCTGACCTCGTCTGTTTTAGTGGCGATAAGTTAATCGGGGGACCACAATGCGGTGTTATAATTGGTAAAAAAATATATATCGACAAAATAAAGAAACACCCACTTACTCGGGCATTGCGTTGTGATAAGTTAACCAATGCAATTTTAGAGGCGACCTTACAAATATTTCTCCTCAACGAAGAGGAAATTATCGCCAGACACGGTGTTATTGGGCTAATGTTAAAGTCAGTCAAAGAAATCAAACTCCAAGCCAATCAGGTTGCCAAGGCATTACAAAAAGAATTTGGTGCAATTTTAGATATTTCAGTAGTCCCGGTCAAAAGTGAGATTGGCGGTGGTTCATTAAGCACCGAAGAACTGCCAAGTTATGCGGTCGCAATCAAATCAACTAACTTATCCATTCAAGGACTGGCAAAAAAATTAAGAAGATATCAACCACCGATTTTCGGTCGAATTACTCAGGATGCGTTGTTATTAGACTTTCGGACCGTGCTTAAAGGCGAAGAAAAGATTATCATTAACGCATTTAAGGAGATTTTGACCACATAGTATTTTATGGCAGAATTGAGCAAACGACACATCGTAATCGGCACTGCTGGTCATATTGACCATGGGAAAAGTGCCTTAATTAAGTCGCTAACCGGTATCGACCCCGACCGCCTAAAAGAAGAAAAAGAACGCGGCATGACTACCGATTTGGGGTTTGTATTTTATGGCGATGATGCGACAATCATTGATGTGCCGGGTCATGAAAAGTTTATTCGGCATATGGTCGCCGGGGCATCAACAATTGATTTGGTCATTTTGGTAATCGCGGCTGACGATGGTATTATGCCACAAACTTATGAACACTTGGAAATCTTAAAGTTATTAGGTATCAAAAAGGGGATTGTGGTTATTACTAAAAAAGATCTGGTTTCAGCCGAAAGACTAGCAGTGGTTAGCGCCGATGTCAAAAGTTTGTTAAATGGCACTTTTCTCGCTAATGCGCCAATCATTGCGGTTTCAAATGTGACCGGCGAAGGCATTGATACATTAAAACAAGTGCTTAATGAGCTCATTGCGAAAGTCGAAGTGAAAATCGACCGCGGAGTTTTTCGAATGCCGATTGACCGCTGTTTTATTATTAAAGGCTTTGGTACAATTGTTGCCGGCACTGTATTATCAGGCAAAGTTAAAATTGGCGATGTCTTAGAACTTTTACCCCACAGAAAGCCGGTTAAGGTACGGGGTATTGAAGTTCATAATAAACAAGTTAACGAAGTCGGTACCGGCTTTCGGGCAGCACTTAACATTACCGGTGTTGAAAAAGAAGAGATTACCCGAGGTGATGTCTTAGCCGAGAAGGGATTTTTTGAACCATCATATTATATCAATGCTAGTCTGCACTTATTAGCAAGCGTCAAAACGCCGTTAAAGAACTTTACCCGACTCAGAATCCATATCGGGACCAAAGAGCATTTAGGTCGGGTTGTGCTGTTAGATAAGAAGATATTGTCGCCGGGCGAAGATGCGATTGTTCAGTTCCGATTAGAAACACCAGCAGTCTGTAGCATTAATGATAATTATGTGATCCGCACTTATTCACCACAGATGACAATCGGTGGCGGTAGTATTATTGAAAGTAAAGCCGAGAAGGTTAAAGGTTTTGATGAAAAGTTAATTGAGCACCTAAAGGTGTTAGAGTTTGCTGATACCACAACCATCGTTGAACAAGAAATATTGACAAACTTTGAATTGCCAAGAAAAGTCAACGAAATTGCCACCGATGTCAATTTACCAATTGCCGAAGTCAGAGAAATCATAAAGAAACTGATTAGCGAACAAAAAATTCTCGTTGTCGATACTAAACGCGAAGTCTATTATCATCAACAAAATTATCAGCAACTGAAAGACAAAATTATCAAAACACTAAACGAATATCATAAATTAAATCCAAGTAGTATCGGGATGCTTTCATTAGAACTCTTAAAGAAAATTAGTCCGGGATTAGATAAGCAATTACTGGATTATGCCTTAGCTGAGTTAGAGAAAACAAATGTTATTCAAATATTACCAGATAAGAAAATAAAACTTACTGAATTCCAAGTAGTTTTAGATTCAGAGTTAACCGAAACAGTTGAAAAGATTGAAAAACTGTTTTTAGTCCAAGCGTTTCAACCATTAACTTTTGATGAGCTAAAAGATAAAATTGCTAATAACGAAACGCTGGTTAGAAAGGCATTTCAATATTTACTTGATATTGGGAAGTTAGTCAATATTGGCAAAGGTTTAGTAATTCATCAAGCGTATCTAAAAAAAGCACAAAAACTATTGTGTGATTTTCTAAAAGAAAATAAGACAATTCGTGTTGCCCAATTTCGTGATTTACTCAATGCCTCGCGTCG
>JBDRUR010000097.1:0-4479 GCA_039801485.1 Caldifarciminota bacterium | reverse complement strand
TATGACATCGAAAAAATTATCAGGAAATTTTATTTCTCGTAAAGGTTTACTTATAACATTTAAACCAAATTTTTCCCGAGCAAATCTCGAAGCAAATTCTGATATTTCCACTCCATAAGTTTCGATACCTTTTTCTTTTAAAAATTTTAATAAAAAACCACACGCACAACCGATATCAAGGACCTTACTTCTTCCTGTTAAATGTTTTTCAATCTCAGCCCATCGTTTTTTAAAAGTTTTCGTAATATTTTTATAATCTTTAATATAGTCTTCGTAGCCTAAAGTCAACGGAGTTGGACTTTTAAAATATGTTTGATTGTATAATGCATCAAGGGCGGCTTGATTGAGCCGGGGATTTGTATAAATTAAACCACATTTTTTACACCTTGAAATTTTAAGCTGACCTGAATTAAAAAGCACTTCAGAATGGTCAATTCCACAAAAGTTGCAAGGAACAAATTCAATTCTGTTATTTTTAATAGCCATGATCGTTTAAAAAATTTAAAATAAAAAAATTTTAATTCGTAGCAATAACTAATTATAAGCATTTTAAAATCGTTGTCAATGATTTGTCGTTTAACCGCTTGAATTTTCATTAAAAATCTGTTTTTATTTAACATATCTTTTTCCGATAAGTAACAATGCTTGAAAACTAAAAAAGCTTGACAAAAAATTATTTTATTGTATATTAACTTATTACTTTAATTGCCAAATTTGGCGGAAAGGAGGTATTATGAATTGCTTAATCTCGGTTATCCTTTTAATGCCAGCACTTAGCTTAATCGTGAATAATAATCCGGATGTTTCCATTATGAAGCTACCCGAAATTACTTCCTCAAATTGCTGTATATGGTATGAAACAAGTTGGCAAGATTTTGTGGATGGTGAATTAGACCCGGCGCTTTTTGTTTCGCGACGGGCTGAAACAGATTGCACACCGGGTGCTATCGAATTCTCTGCTTATTTTGATGTGAATAAAGATGGTTGGTACGATTTTACAACAACTGACTGGTTTGGACCAAATTGCCATATCTATCTTGGAGGCCCTGCCGGTTACTCTTCATCCAATAGGCTTACTTATCCAATTCCTAGTGGTGGCTCAGCAATCTTTGCTGACTTGAACTTAGACCGTAATCCTGAAATGTTATTGCCTGGTAACAATTACAATAACTTAACAATATACCAAGGGACATTAAATGGACCGTCACCTTCTGATACTTTTTCGCTTATTGGTCCAGGAATGAATGAAGCAGTGTTTTGTGCTGATATTGACCGGGACGCTTATCTCGATATTATAGTCGGTTACTGCACTAATGGCGCGGCAGTCGGCGTTTTCTGGGGCAGCGAAAATGGTTACTCAAGTGCGAATAAGACCATTATTCCATTGGGAGCGAATGTATGCTTTAACTTAGAAGTTGCCGATTTAGATCAGGACGGTTGGCAGGAAATCGTTTTCGTCCGAGATTATAATAACGGTATCATTCACTGGGGGCCTAACCGCCAGTACCGGGTTGAGAATCTTATATATCCAGCACCTCACCCACACGGGCTCACGGTTGCCGACTTCAATGCCGATGGCTGGCTTGATATTGTCTGCACTGATTATGCGAGTTCCTTTGACCAGACTTATATTTATTGGGGCTCAAACCAAGGGTTCAATAGTTCCAATCTAACGATTCTTAATGTTGGTGAAGTTTATGGGGGTACAGCGGCAGCGGATTTTAATCGTGACGGGTTACTAGATATTGTTATGTTTTTGGGGTATGACATCTACGCCCGACCAATGATATTTTTCAATACCGGTTCTTACCCCTACTTTGATATCAGCCACTCAACTGAAATTGGACCGATTGATATGTGCGCAAGTGGCGGTATTGCTGCCGACCTTAACTTCGACGGCTATGTTGATTTGTTTGTAAACAATCGCGAGCCAAATGGTTATAGTTATGTGCTTTGGGGACCAGAATTCATTGAATACGATGCGCTGCCGGCCCACTGGGACCACCATGGGACATTTCGCGAACCAGGTAATATCTACGACCGGTCACTAACTGCCAATTATTATTCTTCAATTTATGACATAGGTCAGGGAAATGTAATAAGTTTAGCATGGTCGGTTTGGAATGCTCGCGAACCAGAAGGAGCGCGAGTTCTAATCGCCTACCGAACCGGCAATACTCCGGAACCTGATTCAACGTGGACTAATTTTGCTCAGGTCAGTCATAATGGCGGCTTTGTACCCCAGAATGCTCTGGGCGGACGCTATATTCAGTATCGAGCAACTTTTTGTTGGACTCGACCAAATGCGTTACCTGAACTTGAAGGAATTTTGACATTTATGTTGCCGACGAATAATAGGGATCTTACAAAATTCGAAACGAGCCACCAATGGCAAAATCTTACAGTTGGGGATCGACAATCCACTTTCCAACGTTATCAAATTAATGACCAACCAATTAAATTCACGATTATTGATGCTACTGGCCGAGTTCTGCGTAATGAGAAAATTAATCTACAAGCGAAAGATTTCAATCACAATTTGAGTAGTTTATCCAAGGGTGTCTATTTTGTTAAAATTGAAACCGATGAAAAATCAATAACAAAGAAGGTTGTAGTGACAAAATAGTTGCAATTTATAAAAATGGTCGAGCACTTGTTCTTAAACTAAGTGCTTGAATACCTCATTAAACTTAAGGAGTAACTTCATTTAAGACTGTTTTTTCAATCAGGCTTTTTTTGTATTTAAAAAAATCCTACAAAATTTTTAAGTAATCTTTGTTCTAAAGGTTTTTTATTGACACAGAAGCCTTTACTAAATAAAATCGTTAAAAATGCGAAAAAATTTACTCATTTTCCCAATATTAATCATTAGTTTAATCTTAAATCTTTATGGTATCAAATGGGGATTACCGGATAAGGAACATCCCCACCCATCTTTCCATCCTGACGAAACGGAAAGTGTCAAGTCTTCCCTTGCAATCTTAGACCCTAATCGTTTACTTTATCCTTCACCCACTGCCCTTGGGAATGGTTCAATGCAATTTTATTTAGTTGCTATTATTTACAAACTCGGTTCAATTTTTGGTTTTTTGACTTCAACACCAACGACTTATTTTGAACTTCGAGACTTTTATTTAGCCGGACGGTTACTTACTGTGATAATGTCTGCAATTATGATTTATCTTGTGTTTCAAATATCTAAAATTATTTTTGGCACGCCAACTGCTTTACTTGCCGCGTTATTTTTAACATCTGCTCCCGGTTTAGTAGTCAGTTCCCACTATTTTCGGTCCGAAGTTCCTGCAGCGTTTTGGATAGTATTGGCTTTTTTCTTTGCGGTTAAAATTGTTCAAACCAAAAAAACTAAATATTATTTTTTATGTGCCTTAGCGATTGGCTTTGCAACATCAACAAAATATAATTCGATTTTCTCAATCTTATTTCTGCTCGCTGCCCATATTATGGCATTAAAAAAGAAAAAAGTTAGCGTTAAGACATACATTTTTAATAAGAAACTAATAATTTCACTTATGATTATTGTTGGAACTTTTTTCATTGGTTCAATCGGTTCTCTTATTTATTTTACTGAATTCAAGCAACGGTTAATTAAACAATTGGAGTATCAAAAGGGAGTATTTGAGCCAGCCGCTGGATTAGGCCCAAGTTGGTTTGGTTATTTTTTGTATGTTTTGCCCTATTCTATGAGCTTACCGCTATTACTTCTTTCGGTCTTTAGTTTTTTATTTGCCTGGATAAAACGACTTCGCTGGGATATTCTTTTTATCGTTTGGATTATTGCTTATTACATTTTAATGAGCAGTTCTACTTGGTGGGTTGTTAGATACACAATCCCGCTGTTACCGCCTTTAGCAATTTTATCGGCACGGCTTATTTCAAATTTCTCAAAACGACAATCACTCCGCTATTTGTTTTTAATAATTGGTTTGCTTATAGCTATGACTTCATTATCCTATTCATTAATTTTAGATTCAATTATGGCAGCAAAAGACCCCCGCATTGCTGCTTATGATTGGATAGATGAAAATATTGTAGCTGGATCTCGAATCGGCATTGATCTAAATCCAGCAGCGTTTTATATTCCGGCTGATGAGAAAAAATATAATGTAACCATAATGAACATTGCCGAAAATAAGCTCAGAGAAATTGATTATTATATTGCCAATGACCAATTTTATCAACAATATCTAAGAGCGCCCAATCTATTCCCAGTTGAAAATCGTTATTTCAACCGAATATTATTCAGCCAAGAATTCAAAAAAGTTGCTAAGTTCGAGAATGCTATTCAATTATTTGGCATTAAACTGCCCAAAGCGTGCCGAGGATACACCCCGGCTGATTATTTCTATTTTCTGCCGACCATTACTATTCTTAAAAGAGTCGAAGTTGATTCCTTAAGGTAACGGTTTTCAAAATCCCCGGTGTAAGCCTAATTTTCTGGCATAGTCAATAACTTCCTGA
>JBDRUR010000096.1:0-4499 GCA_039801485.1 Caldifarciminota bacterium | reverse complement strand
CATATTTCGTCGGTGTTCATAACTCACTTGCAATTTTTTATGTGGTGGCTTATATGTCGGAATAAACAATACTTTATCAAGGTTTAGTTTTTGCTCAACTTCTTCAATGGTGATAAGGTGTCCGATATGGATTGGATTGAATGAACCGCCGAAAATACCAATTTTCATCGATTTTTTTCCTCCAGACGTGCCAATCGTTGTGCGACCATTTTTTGCATTGCGGCATCGGTCATTTCCGCAAGCAACTGCTGGTAGATTGCGATTGCTTGGGCAATTGAGTCAGTGCGTTCATAAATTTGACCAAGATAAAATTTACTCAGCGCCGACCATTTTGAGTTTGGGAATTCACTTTGGACATAATCAAAATATACCCGGGCCGCATTATACTCATCACCCTTATAGTATAATTCACCGATTCGAAAACTCTTTTCTGCCCAGCGGTCATAGATCTTTTGCCTTAACTCAGCAACTGCTGACTGATATTTTGTCTCGGGAAATCGCTCTTGCAAGTCATCTAAGGTTTCTAATGCTTTGACAAGATAATTCTGGTCTCTAATTACCGCTGGAGCGATGTTATAATAACACAAGGCGAGCTTGTAAATTGCATCTTCTTGATATTGGCTACCCGAAAAACTATTGATAAAAAACTCAAATTCCGGGATTGCCGAATAATAGTCCTTTTTTTGAAAATAGGCGTCGGCAAGATAAAACTGTGCGTCCGCGGCATAACTTGTGCCCGGATAATTAAAAATAATATTTTGTAATATCGGAATTGCTTTATTATATTTCTTAGCAAGTAAAAAATCCAATGCGGTATTAAACTGTTGCTCTGGTGAGTCTGAGGAAATAACCAATTGCTTCTTGGAACAATTCAAAAAAAATACCAAACACAGTAGACACATCCAACATAATATCAACTGACCCTTGTTAAAAGTAATCCTAAAACAAAACATTTTGATGAATTATTGAATTTATTTTATTTGGCCGACGACTTCACAGATTAAACGAATCAATTTCGGTTCGGCATTATTAGCGACTGCTAAAACATCTTCAAATTTAACCGGACGCATCGCATCTGGTAATCCCATATCAGTAATGACTGAGAATCCCAAGACTTTTATCCCAACCTGACGTGCGACAATTACTTCCGGTACAGTTGACATTCCAACCGCATCACCGCCGATGATTCTCAAAAACCGATATTCAGCCGCGGTCTCGAGATTTGGTCCGTGCACCGCAACATAGACGCCTCGTTGCACTGGGATTTTAATATTAAGCGCAACCTGTTCGGTAAGTTCGATTAACGACTTATCATAACAATTGAACATATCTGGAAATCTTGGTCCTAGTCGTTCATCAGTCACGCCCCGTAAAGGATTATCACCCATTAAATTAATGTGGTCGGTTATTAACATTATGTCGCCACACTTAAATTGTGGATTTAACCCGCCGCAGGCATTAGAGACAATCAAAATTTTAACCCCAAGGTTTTTCATCACTCGAATTGGCAAGGTGATATCAGCCATTTCATAACCTTCGTAATAGTGAAATCTGCCTTGCATCACGCAGACATTTTTTCCGCTTAATTTACCAAAGATAAGTTGGCTGGTATGACTTTTAACAGTTGGAATTAAAAAGAAAGGAATTTCCGCATAATCAATTGTTGTTGTAATTTTAATTTCGTCAACAAGCCGATTGAGGCCGGTACCAAGAATTATTCCGATCAACGGTCTGAATTTCGTCCTTTCCTGTATCGTCCGCGTGCTAATTTTGACTCTTTCGTAAAGAGAATATTGCTTTTCCATAAATTATTTAGGTGTGGTATTTTTTTCGATTAGCATCGAAATATTATTCATTAAAGACTTAATTTGTGAAACAATATTTAACTTTTGAGATTCCAATTCATTGACTTTATCTTGAATCTTTTTAAGCCGTTCGTTAGCCTCTTTTATGATATTTTCCGCGTCCATTTTTGCTTTGGCGACAATCAATTCTGCTTCTTTGCGGGCATTATCTTTAATATCGGCGGTTGCTTTTTGGGCAGTTAATAATGTATCCTTTAAAAGTTTTTCGTTCTTTTCAAAATTTTCAATTTTAATTGTAAGTTCGTCAATTTTTTGGAGTAAGGTTGCTTTTTCGTTCCGTAGATCTTCAATCTCTTTGGCGATAACGGATAAAAATGCTTTAACTTGACTACGATTATAACCGTTAAATGCCCGAGAAAATGTTTTGTTTTTTATCTCAATTGGCGTTAAGGGCATAGTTTATTTTAACTTAGATTTCTTATAAGTCAACATCAAGATGGCAAGATATTGCTTAAATTCTCACAGATTAATTTAAGTAATTGATAACGAGAAAACTTGCGGTCAGTCTCAATCCGCAACGAAGTTGCGATGCTTTCATATCTCCGTGGGAAATGTTTTTGATTAACATTAATGCCGATACCAATAATATAGAAGTGTGGATTGCAACTTTCGCCTTGAATATGGGATTCGGTTTCAATTAAAATCCCTGCCAATTTTCGATTATTAAAGTATATATCATTAATTCCCTTGATCTTAAGTTCGGTATTAATATATTTTTGCCCAAGCACTCTTTCAATCGTCTTTTTGACACTCTGGCCAATTAACTTAGTAAGACCAATAACTTCTGATAGCACAATTTTAGGCCGATAGATTATTGAAAAATAGAGACCACCTTTTTCTGAAACCCAGACTTCGTTATGCCGTCCACGTCCAGCAGTCTGAATTTGGGCACTAACCACAACGCCCTCTTTTTCACCTTGTCGCGCTAATTCCAATGCCTTATTTTGAGTCGAGTCTATTGTCAGAAATGTATATACCGTATGACCAAAACGCAGGTTATCGATGTGAAGTATTTTCAAAATATTGTTATTTATATCCTCAATAAGAATAAAAGCCCTTTTTAGTTTTGCGACCAAGATAACCAGCAGCAACCATTCGCTTTAACAATGGACAGGGACGGTATTTCGGGTCGCCTAAATCACGATACAACACATTTAAAATATCAAGACAAATGTCAAGCCCAATTAAATCAGCCAATGCTAATGGTCCCATTGGATGATTCATGCCGAGTTTCATAACCGTGTCGATCGCCTCTTTGTCAGCAATACCTTCTTGTAAAACATAGATTGCTTCGTTTATCATCGGTAAAAGTATTCGGTTAGAAACAAATCCCGGTGAATCGTTAACTACTACTGGTGTCTTGCCCAGTTTCTTTGATAATTCAACAACAATATTAGTTGTTTCATCACTTGTTGCCAGCCCCCGAACAACTTCGACTAACTGCATCAACGGCACTGGATTCATAAAATGCATGCCGATAACTTTATCTGGTCGTTTGGTTGCCGAGGCGATTTCGGTTATTGAAATTGTTGAAGTATTCGACGCCAAAATTGTCTCGGGTTTACTCTGGATACATAATTTCTTGAAAATCTCTTTTTTAACATCGACTTTTTCCACAACCGCTTCAACGATTATTTGACAATCTTTGACTAAACTCAGATCAATGCCGGTCTTAATTCGGGCTAAAGTGGCATCTGCCTGTTCTTGCGTTATTTTTGCCTTTTCCACCAATTTGCCAAGACTTTTTTTAATCGTTGCCATTGCATTATCCAGAAATTTCTGGTCAATATCAATCAATACTACTTCGTAACCACTGGTAGCAAATGTTTGGGCAATACCATTTCCCATAGTACCGGCACCAATTACACCTACTTGTTTAATATCCATATGTTCCTCCATTACATTGATTTTTACGTTTAATATATCATAATACTCAAAAATCGTCAGTGGTCAAGTAGTCAATTAAAATATAATTTATTTAGATTTACGCATCAGGCAAGAGAAAGGTATTAAGTTCAGATAACCTTCTCGGCAACGTGTTAACCGTGAGATAGATAACCAACACAGAAAACCGAAATCCGCAGATTTCACTCGTAGACAATTGCGTAAATCGGCATTTATTCAATATGGCATTGCGTTTAGAGATTGCCACGCACCGAAAAAAACGAGGCTCGCAATGACCGATTAGATTCTGTGTCAAAACTTTAACCGAAGTTTAACTTCGATATTTTACCCAAAACACCCTTTTTAAGCATCTTAGCATTATAGAGAGCAGTAAATAAACTCATGCCGAGGTAATATTGTCTGCCACAGAATTAAGGCAGACATCCTCGGGCTCTCGATAAAAATATTTGACGAAAGAAGGTGATATTGATGAGTAGAATCGATAACTGGGATAAACACTTCTCCGAGTACTGCCTAAAACGCTTACTGAAACTTAAACCAATGATGCGCAAACGATTAGCCGAAGTAAGACCGTGCTTTCGTTACCAATGACAAAATACGATAACTGAAATGTTATGCCATTACCGATATCAGTCTTGCCCGCTAAAAATATTCGCCATTATCCCGCTTGGTTAAAATGGCCAAAATGAAAAAGCGGCTAAAGAAGTCAATTTGATTTAGGAGCTCAGG
>JBDRUR010000095.1:0-4524 GCA_039801485.1 Caldifarciminota bacterium | reverse complement strand
GTTTATCTAAGACCTTAATCAGATGATAACCGTGTTCGGAAAGAATCGGCTCAGAAATTGCACCGGTGGAAAGTTTTTCAATGGCACTACGATATGGTTCGACAAGACCGGTTATTAAAAATTGTCCAAGCAATCCGCTACTATCCTTGGTCATTGGATCATCAGAATAAATTGTTGCTAATGAATCAAAACTCGCCCCGTTTAATATCTTGGCCCTAATGGCTTGGGCAGCTTTTTTAGTTCGGATTGAATCAGCACGAGTAGTTAATACTTTGATCATAATATGACTAAGTTCAATATTCTCACCTTTTTTGTTTAATAGTTTGATAATCTCATAGCCATAACGCGAGCGGAACGGAAACGAGACTTCGCCAATTTTCATATTACTAACAACGCTAGCGACCTCTGGTTGTAGATGTTCTAAAGAAATTTTGCCAAGATACCCGCCTTGTTTTCTGGTTAATTCGTCATCGGAAAAGCTTTTGGCAACTTCTTCAAAATCGCCGCCACGGACAATGATGTCGTATATCTCTGAGATTTTTCTTTGGGCGTCTTGTTCTGCCTGCTCAGATGGCTTAATCATGAATAGTATATGTGCTAAAGTTACTATACCCGGCCGGCGAGCAATTGAATCTTTATTTGCTTCGTAGAATTTCTTAATTTCAATTGGCGTAATGTTAATGTTGGTTAATTGCTTTTTTAGTAGTAATTTTTGACTAATTTGCTGTTTTTTTATATCAGCGCGATAGCGTTCTCTTAAATTTCGTTCAGAAATACCTTCCTTTTTTAATGCGTTTTGGAATTGCTCCTCAGTTTGGAATTTTTGTTTTAATGCCAATAGGTTTTTATTTACTTCTTCTTCTACTTCGGCTCGACTGACATCAAGCGATTCCTTTTTTGCTTGGTCAAGAATCAGCCGATTTTTTATTAGTTCGTCAAGAACATTCTTTCGTAAATTCTCATCTGTCTCTTCAGTTTGAGCCATAAGTTTTACGAACTCTATTGCATCATGTAATTCACTTTCTAAAATAACTTCGTCGCCAACAACGGCAACAATGCGGTCAGCTCGACCTCTGGCATAGATAACGTTTAAATTTAATAAGATTAAGATTAGACAATTAAGACTTACTATTCTTGTCATTGTTATTTTTGCTCTAAAAATGAGATTGTCTCGGTCATGTTGTCCTGCCCAGTAATGATTGTCCGCAAGTTATATGTATTGAGATATGTTTTAACACGATTGTTTGTTTATTTATTTGGAAAATGCATCTGTACTCTGGGTAATCTTTGTCTTAGTTTTCAAAGTGCTAAGTATTGAATCGAGTACTTGTTTGCTTTTCCTATATTGGATTATTGAATTAATGTAGTCTTCGACTTCTGATAGGGCAATGTCTTTTTTGACTTTCTTTTTGTCTGTGACTTTGATAATTTGATATCCTTCCTGAGTTTTTATAACTTCAGAAATCTGGCCAGGATTGAGCGCAAAGATTGCTTCTTCTAATGCTGGGTCACCGCCGACTCTTGGGTCGCCAAAACCACGTGCAAGATATTTCGACTCGGCACCTTTTTCAAGAACACGGTCAATGGATATATCCTTGGCAATGCTCGAAAAATCAGCACCGGCTCTTAATTGTTGTAATGCTTGGTTTGCCAGATTTTCATCAGCAACAACAATCCGCATAATCTTTACTTCATTGAGAAACTCTTCTTTATGTTTCGTGAAATAATCAAAAACTTCTTGCTTGCTGACTGTAATATTTTCGGTTAACTTTTCCAGTAGTTTATTGACCACCAGTTCTTTTTTGAGTTGATTGAGTTGAATTTTTAGGGTCTCATCTTGATCAAGTTTTTGTCGTTTGGCTTCTTGATATAAAAGTTCGGTATTTATCCATTTGTCAATTAACAAATCAATGTTTTCCTTGGATAATTGCACACCTGACGGTATTTGTACGAGTAGTTCTTTTTTAGTCAGTTTTGAGGTACCAACAGTTGCCAATACCGGCTCCTTATTCGCACAATTTTCAATTGTCAAGGATAGTAATATTATATAAGTCAGCATTACTGCTTTTTTAGATATTTTCATTGCTTACTCCCTTTGACTTTTTGTTTTTTCCGACATTTTGCACCAAAGGTTCAAAAACTTCAATTTTGGCTTGTGCTTTTAGACTGTCAATGAGTTGTCGGTATAACTCTGTCCGACGATCGGCAAATAGTTGCTGGCGGATTTGTTCAGCAACTGTCGGTAGTTTGTTGTTTGCATATTTTTCTTTATTGGCGTTATAATATGCTTGCACTTCGTCATCAGTAATTTGAATTTTTTCAGTAATTTGGGTATATAAAAATCGTTCGTAGCGCCATTCGTCTCGCCGTTCATTTAACTGTCTTTGCACCTCTGGTTTTTTATCAAGTTGACGAGCCAAGGCATCTTCATATAATAAGTCATCAATAATTGCCCGTTTAACCGCATAAGTGCGCATAGTGGTATCAAGTAAGTTGGGAAATTCTTTGGCGATATGTTTGAGATTTTTGGCATAGACCACTTTTTGATTGTCCTTCTTCACCACCCAAATTTCACCGTCAGCATCAGTAATCTCGTCATAGTTTTTATAAAATATTTGTAGCCCAACTGGGTTAAATTCCAGCCGTTGTTCTAATTTGTTGAGATAATTTTGGGCAAGTATTCGACTTTTTTCTTGTTCAAGAAATTCTCGGGCATTTTTGGTTATTAATGACGAAGTATCCTTATCAACTTGTTTATCTATTATTTGCACAATCTGATAACCATCTTCGGATTTAATCGGCATACTTATTTCGTTAATTTGCATTTTCTGGACATAATTTCGGACCAATGAGTCAAGATATAATAGCGGCAAAAACCCAACATCACCACCAACTTGGGCATAAAAGTCCTGGGAATATTTTTTGGCAAGACTGTCAAAATTCACACCACGATTGAGTTCGTTATAAATCATCTGAACAATATTCTCATCAGTTACCGTGATCTGTTTAAGATAAACCTTAGTCAATAAAAGACTACGTGCTTTTTCAATTTCATTGCGACTTATTTTTACATTTTTGGTAACGACATCATCGTAAAGCGCTTGGATTAGTATTGATTTTTTATCCTCAGCAAAGGCATTTTCAATTTCTCGGTCAATACCAAGTTTAATTGCTTCTTGGATGATTAGTTTTTTATTAATTAGTTGGTCAATTAGTGAGCGTCGATAGTTTTCTTCGTCTGTTGCTGAAGGAAATCTTGGTGGCAAGGCTTTAATAAATTCACTTGCAGTGATTGGCTCACCATTGACTTTGGCAAGAATTTTGTCTTGTTTTACTTTCGAACATCCTAATATTATTAATAAACTTGGGATTATTAAGATTAAACGTTTTACTGATTGCATAATTGCTCCTCGATTTCTTTAATTTTTCTTTTAACAACAAGAATACTATCGGGATTAACTGAGATGGAATCAATACCTTCTTTTACTAAAAATTCAACGAATTCTGGAAAATCCGATGGTGCTTGGCCACAAATGCCAATTTTGAAATTAGGATTTGCTGATTTCGCCTTTTTAATTACTTGACTAACCATCTGTTTAACTGCTGGATTTCGTTCGTCGAAAAGTTTGGAAACCAAACCAGAATCGCGGTCAAGCCCCAATACCAATTGGGTCAAATCATTAGAGCCGATAGAAAACCCATCAAAAATTTTCGCAAACTCTTCCGCTAAAATCACGTTACTTGGTACCTCACACATCATATAAACTTTTAGCGTCCCGTTGTTTTTATCCAGACCGTTTTCTTTTAGCACCTCAAGGACTTTTTGTCCTTCTTCTGGCGTCCGACAGAACGGAATCATTGGTATTACATTAGTGAATCCCATCACATCTCTTACTTTTTTGATTGCTTGACATTCTAAATCAAACCCCGGACGATATTCTGAACTGTAATATCTGACCGCTCCCCGAAAACCGAGCATCGGATTTTCTTCCTTCGGCTCATATAAATATCCACCCAAAAGACCAGCATATTCATTGGTTTTAAAATCTGACATTCGGACAATGACATCATTAGGATAAAATGCCGCAGCAATAATACCAATACCTTCGGCAAGGGCATTGACAAAGAAATCACGAACATTATTTTGATACGTACCTGTCCGTTTTAAAATTTCAGTTTTAAGATTTTCATCGGTTAGGTTATCAAAGTTAATTAACGCCATTGGGTGGATGCCGATGATATTATTAATAACAAATTCTAATCGTGCCAAACCAACACCGTCTTGGGGTAATTGTGCAACGCGAAATGCCTGTGAAGGGTCAGCAATATTTACCATCACTTTGGTTTTAGTTTTAGGGATTTTTTCAATCTCAATTTCATCAATCTCAAATTTTAATTTTCCTTCATAAACTTTACCAACATCACCTTCAATACAGGAAATTGTAACGATATCGCCATCATTAAGAATTTTGGTAGCGTTATTAGTCCCAACAATTGCTGGGATACCAAATTCGCGAGCAACAA
>JBDRUR010000094.1:0-4580 GCA_039801485.1 Caldifarciminota bacterium | reverse complement strand
TGGTGCTCAGAAAAAGACCGATCTCAACAACTTCTATGTTTTTGATACTATAACTCGACACTGGTCAGCAAGTGCGTCATTAGAACTTGGTTCTTATACTAAAGTCTGGAAAGATGGCAGTTGCTTAGCGGTATGTAATGGCCAAGTTTATGCGTTAAAAGGTGGTGATAAGGACAACTTGTTCTATGCGTTTGATGGTAGCGCTTGGACTCCTAAAGAGACATTACCAAAGCCTGATACGGTATTTGGCAGTGCTAAGACAAAGGTGCTGGTGAAAGATGGTGGTTGTATGGCATCAGATGGCAATGTGATTTATGCGGTTAAGGGCGGCGCAACTGATTGTTTCTGGAAATATACGCCGGGCACACCTGGTGTTTGGGAAATGAAAGAGCGAATTCCGGTAACAGACAAAAAGCATGCACCCAAGACTGGTGCCGCAATGGCTTATGCGGATGGTAAAATCTGGCTTTTGGTCGGCAATAAAAAGCCCGATTTCTGGTGCTATACACCTGGTGTAAAATCAGCAGTCGTTGCTCAAAGCTCAAGTCCATCAGTCATTGCGAGCGAAAGCGAAGCAATCTCTAATTCTCGTTTATCATTTATGTTTAGTGTTAATCCAAACCCGTTCAGCAAATTAACAACTATCCAATACACTGTGCCGATTTCCGGTAATGTGAGCATCAAACTTTACAATGCGTCTGGTAGACTAATCAAGACATTGGTTAATGAACATCTTAATGCTGGTTCTTATACCACAACCTTGACTAATATTGCCAATGGTGTTTACTTCTTGAAATATGAATCTGCTCACAATCGTGCTGTAGTGAAATTGACCGTGCAATAATTAGAATATATACTAATTAATTAGGGGGGACAAAAATTGCCCCCCTTTTTGTTAAAAATTTTATAATTTCCCCTAAAGTAATAAATTATTTAATAAATGTTTCTAACTATTTGAAAAATAAATAGGTTAAAAGAAAGGTAGTTAATAGAGTTTTTTTTGTTAGGTCTTGACATTTTTTTATGTCGGATTAAAATTGTCTACAAATGGTTGTAGGGTGTAAATTTTTTGTTTTTTCCGGTAACTGGTTCAATCCGGCGATGTTCGAACAGACTGTTTGGGCAAGGATGGTTTGTTCACATCGGGCACCGGTTTTTATAATGGTAGACTTGCCAAATCGTATTATATAACATGGAGGAATATAAATATGAAAAAAGTTATGCCAATTTTAATATTATCATTATCAGTTGTTTTTGCTAAAAGTTTTGTTTTTGAATCACAAAATCCAGCAGTTAATAAAGTCTTCGTAAAAACTGATTACAGCCATTTTACCTTTGGTGGCGGCGGACCGGATTCTTTTGGTTATCGCTGGATTGATAGCGATACTACTGCGCCTAATGCCCCAACATTTAACTGGATTGACATTAGTGCGGTTGGTACTCAAGTTACTGGGTTAGGTGATGATAATGTTGTTGGCCCATTTCCAATTGGATTTAATTTTCCATATTATTGGTATAAAGTCAGTAGCTTTTATGTAGGTTCAAATGGTTATATTGCTTTTGGGGATAGAGCATTGGCGGCATCGCCATTTAATGATGATGCCCCACCTAATCCTAATCGACCCAATAATATGGTGGCACCTTTATTGTCTGACCTTGATTTTTCAGTTGGTGAGCCGAGATGTTATTACTGGACCAATGCGACTAATGATACTTGTATTATTACTTATCAAAATGTCCGCTGGTGGAATGTTGCGACCTCTTGTTGTTCACTGCAAATTATTCTTTCAAAACCGGATAGTTCAATCACTTTTCAATATAAACGGATAATTGGTCAACCTTGGGGTGGTTGGTCAACGCAATATAATGCCACCGGTATTGAGAATATAATTGGCAATGACGGATTGCGATATCTGTGGGGAACTACGCCGGCTGGAAATGAATTGCATGATAATTTAGCAGTAAAGTTCTATCCGCCAGATTATACAACCTATCAGGCATTTGATATCAGTATTTATAATGCGCTCTCAGAGAATTCTGGCGGCGTGCATCTATTAGTCAATACGCCTCATACCTTATGGGCAAATGTCTTTAATTCCGGCAACCAACCGTTAACTGCGTGTTCAGTTTTTTGTCGGGTGTTGAACGAGGCTAATGAAGTTGTGTTCGCCGATACTGTTGAGATTGCGTCGATGAGCGCCGGTGACATTGATTCAGTCGCTTTTCAGCCGGATTGGACACCAACAGTTATTGGTGTTTATCGGTCAATTTTCAAGGCAAAGATAAATAATGATATCTATCATGGCAATGACTCAGTGGTAGTTGAGACCCGAGTTGTTGATTATCCTACGGAATTAGCGTTTGATGACGGTGAAGTTGATGCGCGGTATAATTGGCAGGGTTGGGGTGGTGGTTATGGTATGAAATTTACACCACCAGTTTATCCTTGTCGGATTACTGGTGCCAAAGCGCACCTATCAATTAATGGCACTAATCCGATCACCTGCACGATTTATGTGTTTAAAGATGACGGGCCTAATGGTTCGCCGGGCACAATATTAGCCAGACGCAATATTACGGTAAATTCGACAACACCTAAATGGTATTATCTAACAATGGACCAGACAATTACTGAAGGTTCATTTTATGTTGGTGTAATCTCCAGTGATTCGGCTGAACCATCTTATAGTATGGATTCGGATGCACCAATTTCTGGTCAGACCTGGGAATACACTGGTGTTTGGGCACCCTATCGGGATTACACTACCGAAGATGTGATGATGCGGGCGTTAATTGGTTATGAACCATTAGAAAATGATGTCAGCGTTGAAGAGTTAGTAGCACCAACAACGATGGTAACCCCAGGTGCAAGTATTACCCCAAGAGCATTAATCAGAAACTGGGGAACCGCTAACCAACCTAATATTCCAGTTTATATGAAAATTGATTCTTGTGGGACCAATGTGTATACTGGTTATGGTTCCATTGCGTTAAATTCTGGTGATGAAGATTATGTTGATTTCTCTCCTGCTTGGACTGCTGGTCCGGCATATAATGGTTATGATATTACTGTTTATACTGCGCTTGCTGGTGACCAAAATCCTTCCAATGACACTATCTATGGATTGACATCATCGTTTGTTATTACTCGAAATTATTATGCCAATTTCCGCGGCGTAACGCCGACAATTGATGGCAATGTTGGTGAGTACGAATGGGCAGATGCGTTAAGATATGATGTATCTGATGTTAATGGTTATGGCACCGGAATTCCGCATCGACCGGGTAGTGCTTATATGTGGGTAAAACATGACTCAACCACTGTCTACTTTGCGGTCACGATGCCTTACGCCGCTGAAGCCAATAATGGTGACCAACTCGGTCTTTATATTGACGAAAATCGCAATGGCCAATGGCAAACAGATTCATCAGAAGGTAATTATTGGATTGTAAATTATGAAACTGGTGGCGTTGATTCGGTGATTTATCGGGCATTACTGCCAACAACGCCGCTAACGACCTGGCGTTATGGTTATGTAAGTGATGCTCAGGTTTCATGTAATTTAACAAATGGCTATATGCATTTTGAATGTGCTATTCCTAAAGGCACTGCTCGACAATATCTAAATTGCAATCCAGTTCGAGATACGATGAGATTTTGGATGTTTGCTTTAGACCGACCTGATGATATCTATTATGGTTGGTGGCCACAAGATGTTCAACCAGGTAGTTGGTATCAGCCAATGGCATATGGTATCTTATTCTTACGCGATAAGTATTATGATGTGGGTATTACTGAGATTCTTGAGCCAACCGGTACAATCTACACTGGAACTGCGGTTATACCAAAAGTGATTGTTAAAAATTATGGTTTGGCAACGCCAACTTTCCCGGTTATCTTAACAATCACCGAACAGAAACAGTTCTTGGCAGAGACGGTATATATTAGTTTAGATTTAGCACAGGAAGATACAGTTGAGTTCTCATCATTTATGCCCAGTCCGGGATTATATCAAGTCGAAGCAAAAGTTGCGATGACTGGTGATGCTAATGCCAGTAATAATCTTAGAACAACCAGTTTTGAAGTTACTACAGCACCACCAGGGCAATGGACACAAAAAGAGCCAATTGAGACTGCGGTGACAAACGCAATCAAAGATGGTGGCGCGTTAGTTGGCGTTGGCACTGACTTATATGCCTTTGTTGGCACCAAGACCAACAAGTTCAAGAAATATACTATCGGCTCTGGTTGGAGTTATACTGAGACTGAATCACTGCCATTTGGTTATAAGTATCCAATCACAGACCCACCAAGTATTAACAAGAAGTTTCCGGGTAAAGGTGCAGCGCTCTGCTATGATGGTGTTAATACGATTTATGCGACTCGTGGTAATGGTACCCGTGAGTTCTGGTCATTTAACCTGACAACCAGCATTTGGACACGAGAAGAATCAATTCCAGTACCCAAAGGCGTCAAAGGTGGAACTGCTTTGGCATTTATGAACGGCAAGGTTTATCTGTTGGCTGGTGCTCAGAAAAAGACCGATCTCAACAACTTCTATGTTTTTGATACTATAACT
>JBDRUR010000093.1:0-4613 GCA_039801485.1 Caldifarciminota bacterium | reverse complement strand
TTGTTAACAATCTCAATAACCTCAGAAAAATTACCGACATCAATTTTATACGGTATCGCTTTAGCACCGATAATTTCGATCTCTTTGGCAGTAATTTGGGCATTTTGTTCTGAAATATCACATACCGCAATTAAGGCATCGACTTCAGCGAAGCGACGAGCAATTGCTTTACCAATTCCTGAACCGGCACCAGTTACAATTACTTTCTTGCCTTTTACCGATGAGATCATTTAGAAATCTCCTTTCCATGCATATGACATTTACCTTCAAAAAAACAGTCTTTGCCAATTATCAAATTACCACAAGTAATATCACCGAGTACATAAGCACCCGAATATAATTCAACATTGTGGTTAACCGTGATGTTACCCTCAACTCGACCCGAAATTAGTGCCTCATTACAAGTGATATTGCCTTTAATATAAGATTCGGTTCCGCTAATTACTGTTTCGGTAGCAGTGATATTGCCTTCAACTTGCCCATCGATTCGGATTGAACCTTGAGTAGTAATATCGCCTTTACTATTTGTGAGACGACCAATAAAGGTATCTAATCGTTCCACACTTTTTGAATCAGCATTTTTAATTGATTTTTTACTACTAAACATAATTAAAATTTAGTATAGACAAAATACAATTTATGTCAACCATTATTAAACAACTAAAAATTAATTAACCAGGATTTTAACCTTTTAAATAACCAGCCAAACCTTAATGAGATAAAGCATAAGCAATAATATTTATGCCCATTTTAAATGCCTGCTCGCGTTTTTCTTCGGGATCGTCATGGGCTTTTGTCCAGCCGTCACTAATATTTGAATTCCAAGTATAGTAAATCACTAATCGTTCATTATAAAAAAGGCCATAACCTTTAGGCGGACCTTCGTAATGTTCGTGAATTTTTGGTAAGCCGTTTGGAAATTTATAAATGATATTATAAATTAAGTGGTCGAACGGCAACTCAATTAAATTGTGATTTGGGAAAACTTTTTTGATTTCGCGTTGAAATGACTCGTCCATTCCGTAATCATCATCGGCATACAAAAAACCGCCGTTTGTCAAATATTGCCGTAAGCGGGCTACTTCTTCATCCGAAAAGTTAATATTGCCATGGCCGGTCATAAATACGATTGGACATTGAAAAAGGAATTCATCATTTAAGGATACAACTTTTTCTTTTAATTCGGCTTTGATATTAGTGCGGAGATTTAACTCTTTGGCTAAGTTTGGAATCACATCGGGGTCATTATACCAATCGCCGCCGCCCTGGTATTTTAATCGTCCAATCGTAATTTGCTGACCGAAACTTATACTGAAAATAGACGGATATAGCCAGATAATCAACAACGCCAATTTATAATTTAATTTAGCGGGCATTTTTTAATTCGTTTACATATTTATACGGAATTTTAATTTCACCAATCGTTATTTTCCCTTTGCGTCCGCCATGACAATCACTGCCACCGGTGATTAACAAATTATGGTTTAGGGCATAATTGATCAAAAATTTCACATCGGTTTCATTATGGTCGGGCCGCCAGACTTCCAATCCTCGAATGCCCTGGTCGATTAGAAAATTGATGATGGAATGATTATTATAACTTAACGGATGGGCTAAGATTGGCACGCCGTGAAAATCTTTGATTAATTTTATTGCCTGTTGTGGTGAATATTTGTCTTTTGGTACATAAGCCGGACAGTGATAACCGATATATTTCCAGAATGCCTCGTCATAACAAGAAATATATCCTTCTTCTAATAGTGCTTGGGCAATATGTGGTCTACCAACCGTGCCGTTACCGGCAAGTTCCAAAACGCGTTCAATCTCAACTTCGGCACCTTGTTGGGCAAGTTTTTCAATCATTTTTTTTGCCCGCTCCAAACGATTTTTCTGAATTTCTGATAAAATATCATTTAATTTACTATTTTTATAATCAATAAAATATCCGATGATGTGAATATCAATATCTTTCACTAAACAACTCAATTCCACGGCTGGAACTATTTCAATATTGAATTCTTTAGCTTTTTTGATTGCTGGCGTAATACCGCGGATGGCATCATGATCGACAATGGCAATTACCGATAAACCCTTGTCTTTCGCAGTCGTGACAACTTGTTCCGGTGTTAATAGACCGTCAGAAAAAGTAGTATGAATGTGCAGGTCACAGACACGGCCGTCATTTTCTTTTTCTTTAAAAATAGACCGAAGCCATTTCATAATTGTTCGACAATTATGCGATTAATATCACTAATTAATTTTTCGATTTCATTAATTTCAGTATTTAATTTTCTTTTCTTTTCCTCAACAAAATTTATATCCTTAATTGATTTTAAATTGATTAAAATGTTGAATTTAGCACCATCAAATGCGGTTTTTAAAAATGAAAGAGCAACACCAACATCAGAAATAGCATTTTTATTGCCTTTTTTAGCGATTGGTATCAATAATGATAAAGTTTCTTTAGACAAATCAAATACCCTTTGCGGGATTTGACAGGCATTTTTTAACGCATTTTGAATTGTTTCTGTTCGCTTGGCTTTTTCTTCGTCAGTATTTTTAGGCAATTTATAGGCGTTAATTACCGCATCAAATGCTTGCGCATCTAAGGCGATTAATTCATGAAATTGCTTCTGATTTTCATAAAGTTTTTGTTTAATATCAGAAAATTCTTCAACAACTTCAGGAGCTGATGGTTTATTTAAGGTTAAATTCGTAACCATTAATAGTAGGGAACTGGCGATTGCGCCAGCTAATGCGGAACATGAACCTCCACCCGGTGTCGGTGTTGGTTGACTGAGTTCAAATAAAAACCGTTCGATGCCGTCAGTTTTACTCGCTTGGATTTTTGTTTCTAAGATTTGTTCTGGTTTGAATTCATTTAATTGTAAATAAAAAACTGCGGAATCGATTAGTGCTTTCTGTGGTACCAATCCAACAATTTCACTTTCCTTAACGGTGACGCCATATCGGCTGGCTTCACTTTTAACAGTTTCAAACACCCGGTATAACGGTGTTCCCAGATAATTGGTCATATTAATTGAAACTTGGACACAGTTTTTTTCTTTAATAACAAACCCTAATGCTTTAACATAACGATAACCGCCGTCTCGGAAACGAATTGTTTTTGCAATCTTTTTAGCAATTTCGATATCAGTGGTATTAAGATTAATGTTGTAAGCAATTAGAGGAAATCGGGCGCCGACAACGGTTGCACCGGCGGTAGGATGTAATTCGGGTTTTCCAAAGTCCGGTAGGCGATCAGGGTCACTTTTAATTGCCACTTTTAACCCCTCAAATTCACCTTTACGGATATTGGCTAAATCAACTCGGTCGGGTCTGGTGGCAGCGGCTTCATAAAGATATACTGGTATTTTAAGTTCATCAGCAATCCGTTTAGCTAACTGTTTGGCTAATACCACACATTCATCCATAGTAATATTTGAGATCGGTACCAAAGGAATCACATCAGTGGCCCCAATTCTTGGGTGTTCGCCCTGGTGGTTATTTAAGTCAATTAGTTCCGCTGCGGTTTTGCAAGCTAAAAATGCGGCATCGACGACATTTTGTGGTTCCCCGATGAAACTAATTACTGCTCGATTATGGTCACTATTCATTTCTTTGTCGAGCAGCGTAATGCCTTCTACTGAGAGAATTGCGGAAACAATTTTATCAATTACTTCTGGCCGCCGACCTTCAGAAAAATTTGGTACACATTCAATAAGTTTCATCGTCTAATTGAGTCTAATTAAATAAAATTTAATCACAAAATTATAACTAATAATATCAAATCTTTATTATTTGTCAATGTTTTATTGCAATAGGACAAAATAAATTTGAAGCGAATTTTATCTATCTAACCATGTCAGTTAAATGGTAATGGTGAGAAAACTTAGAATTGATTTAGTAATTGGAAAATATAAATTATTTTAATGCTACAACTTTTTTCCTAATGATCTGTTGAATGTCATCAGATTGCATTTTGACTAATAGAAAATATAGTCCTGCTCGCGGAATTTCAATGTTGAAGATTTTTTCATCTTTATTTATTTGTCCGGAATAGATTTCCGAAATTCGATAGCCTGTAATATCATATAAATTTATGTTAAAGAAAATAGGGCGCGAGATAAATTTGTTATTTGTAAGGTGTATCTTAAAATTAAGACTTTTTCTGATAACGCTATTTAATTGTAATCTAAAACAATCCACTGTTGGCTTTAATAATGAATACTCTTTAATGCCGACGGTATTGTTAAATTTGATAGTTGTGATATCGTAATCGTTATTATTAAAAGTATAGCCGGTAATTACAATATTTGCGAATTGGTCGATTTTGATAGCATTACCATCATCATAAGTACTAAGATTATAATTTCTTGACCAGACAGTATCGCCATACCAGGTATATTTTAATAATAAGAAATCATAATTTGAACCAATATAAGTATTACCGGTAACAACAATATCATCTCGTGTGTCAACCGCACAAGAATTGCCCGTTGTGGGAATATTATTTAATATTTTCGTCCATAATAAATTACCATTGCTATCATATTTTAATGTTAGTAGATTTTGTAAGACAGAACCAACAACGATTACATTATTAGAATTAT
>JBDRUR010000092.1:0-4643 GCA_039801485.1 Caldifarciminota bacterium | reverse complement strand
AATTTAAATTTTAATGCTTAAGGAGTAAATATATGAAAGAACGGTATCTTAAATTAATAATCTGTTTAGGTATTATTGTTGCGGTATTATCAGTATATTTATATTCAATTGCGCCGACCGCTTCTTTTTGGGATTGTGGTGAATTAATTGCCTGTTCTTATATTCTGGGCATACCGCATCCACCAGGCACTCCGTTATTTGTTATCATTGGTCGGATCTTTACTTTAATACCATTTGCTCGAGAAATCGCATTTCGAACCAATTTTCTAACCGCACTTTTTGGGGCAATCGCCTGTGCCTTTGTTTACTTAATTGTGTACAAACTAATTTCCCTTCAAAAGTCATTTTATAATATTAAACAACGATTTGCCTTTGTGCCTCATCTTGCTGGTATTGCCGGTGCCTTTGCTTTAGCCTTTGCATATTCGTTTTGGGATAATTGTGTTGAGACCGAAGTTTATACCCCAGTGGTTGTTAGTGCCTTATTAGTTATTTATCTTGCATTAATATGGCGTGATAAAGTTGTGCAGGGTATTGGAGATAATCGGATAGTTTTATTTGCGATTTATCTTTTGTTTTTATCAGCCGGCATTCATTTTACACCGTTAATGATTCTTTTCCCATTGTTGGTTTTTGCCTTTTTAGTTGACCGCAAGTCAATTTTACAATTACACATCATTGAATTAATTGTATTATTCTTATTAATTGTTGCGGTTGCTGGTTTGGGACTTGTCGATTATTTTGTATTATTTTTAGCTTCGCCAATTGTGGCGTTTATTCATATATTAAGAACTCATGCTTTTTTGTTTGTTATTTTTATTTTAATTTTTGCTGGTTATCTTTATTATTTTAATACCAAACGAAAATTTGATGGTAGTTATGTCTTTTGGGGGTTGGTGCTAATTTTGCTTGCCGGAACCATTCAGTTTTATTTACTTATCAGGTCGAGATTGGAACCGGCAATTAATGAAGTCAATCCCTCAAAATGGAACGATTTTGTTAGTGTCTTGATGCGTGAGCAATATGACCCAATGAAACTATTTCCGCGCAAAACTCAATTTTTAACCGAAAGTGATTATCGTAACTATCCTAATAGTTATCCCGCTTATAGTTTAATTGTTGCCTATTTTGAACAAATAAAATTTTATGTCCGATATTTTCTTTGGCAATGGGGTAATGAACGGTATTTTGACATTTTCTTGCATATTCGCTGGCCAGCAATAATCGGAATTTTACCGGTTATTTTGGGTATCTACGGTATCTATGACCATTTTAAACAGGAACGCAAATCCTGGTGGTTAATATTCTTATGTTATCTGGTAGCATCATTGGGCCTGTTAACCTATTTAAATTTAAAGTATTCGCCATCAGACCCAAGACAACATTTGGGATTTCGAGAAGTGCGCGAGCGTGATTATTTCTTTGCCTTTTCTTTTGTCTTTTATACAATTTTTATCGGCTTAGGTGTCTATGCCTTTATCGTTTGGTTGCTGCCAAGATTAAAATTTAGAAAATTATATGTTGGTTTAGTTTCAGCATTATGTGTTCTACTTATGTTAATTCCAATTGTGTTAAATTATGGTTCAGTTACCCGACGGGGCAATTGGATTCCAGCCGAGTATGGCTATAATATGCTACTTTCTTGTCAGGGAGAAAAAGCAATTGTCTTTACAAATGGCGATAACGATACTTTTCCTTTATGGTTTGTCCAATCAGTGCCGAATCGACCAGCAAATTACGACCCTAATTTTGGCAAAAATATCGCAGTTGCCAACCTGTCCTTGCTTAATACTAATTGGTATGTCAAACAATTAAAAAGATGGGGCGCACCGATTTCATTTAGCGAAACCGAAAGAGTTGATGGTAAACCAATAATTGATGAATTGCCCCAAGGGTTTATTGGTAAAAATCGAAGGACTTTTCTATTAAAAGATGTAATGATTCGGGATATTATCGCAACGAATGCCGGCATTAAGTTAAAATGGCCCGAAGATTATGCTTCAACTGCCGAAGAGTTTATGCAAAAAGTAATGGATAATTATTATGAAGGGGTGATGCCGATTTACTTTGCAACAACAGTTGACCGTGCCGAAAATCTTAAAGATGTTGAGCCATATTTACGCTTAGAAGGTTTGGTTAATCGCGTAACCAATGTCAAATCCCAAGGACAAGTCGATATTCAACGTACTCAAGAACTGATAAATCAATATAAAATGACCAGTATGCTTGACCCGAAAGTTCATAAAGATGACAATACCAAAGGGTTATTTATGAATTATATTGCAAGTTATGCAGCATTGTCTCAGAAATATCAAGAAGCCGGACAATTAGATTTAGCAATATCGACTTTAGCCCAAACTCTAAGATTCGACATTGACCCTCAAAGAAAAATACCGATTTATTATAACCTGTCAGTATTTTCAGTATTAAAACAAGATTTTAATAATGCCTTAGCCTATTTAGATTCGGTTGAAGCCACCGGGTATAAGGATGTTGATATTATTGTCCGGCGCGGATGGATTTATCAAACGCAAGGAAATTATCAAGCCGCAGAACAAGCCTATCAAGCAGCGCGAATACAATATCCTAATCGGCCGGAGCCAATTCAAAGTTTAATTAGTCTTTATACTGATTACTTATATGATACGACTAAAGCCAAAAATTTGTTGAATGAATGGTTACAACGTAATCCTAATGATGGCTATGCCAGGCAGATGTTGAATAAATTAGAAAAAAAATGAAGTTAAATGCATGAGTTGGCAATTACTCAAAGTATTTTAAACCAAGCGCTAAAAGAAGCCCAAAAATGTAATGCGAAATCAATTAAAAAGATTAAACTTAAAATCGGGCAAGGCACGGCAATACTTCCCGAGTGCGTTGAGTTCTATTTTAATATTATCAAAGAAAACACAATCGCCAATAATTGTAGATTAGAAATTGAAACAGTCCCAGTTAAAGCACAATGTCCAAAATGCAAGAAAATTGTTAATGTCCCAGAAAAATCATTGGATTTTGAACTATGGAAATTCAGTTGTCAATGTCATCAAGGCTTAGAAATTATCTCAGGACAAGAAATGCTAATCGATTATATTGATGTTGAACTTTAACTTGACTTAAGTTTGCTATAAGGTATAATTAAATATTAATGAATCAATCTGAATTTGGAAGCAATATTGTCGGTCAGCAAGTCCAAAATAAATTTCAATATTTTAAATTGCATTACCGACAAGGTGCTTCAAGTTTAAAACAGAAAAAGATAAAAGATATAGGAGGCAGTTTATGAAAAAACTTTTTATATTATTGATTATTCCGCTGGCGATATTATTAGCACAAAACGGTGTAACTGTAACTCAGGTAAGTTTTGATAAAGTTTTAGTAAATGTATCCTTACCGACACTTTCAATAACAACAACCGAAATAGCCGGCCGGACATTTTCTGAGTTAGCATTTCCTAATGCCGGTATTTCAACTGAAATTGGCGCGCCCCAGTTACCAGTGATCCGTGAGTTTATTGAAATACCATATGGTGCCGATGTTGATATTGATTATCAGATAATTAAAACCGAATATTATTATCCGCCACACCCGATATTGCCGTTACAATATCCGATACCCAAAAGTGGTCCAAAACCAGACTTTGTTTTGAACGAGGACATTTATAATCAAAATCAATTTTTAACTTTTGTTCGGAATGAAGAAAAAACCGACATTCGTGCCCGAATTGAGATGATTGGAGAGATCCGTGGTCATCGGGTTGCTTTGATTGAGATATATCCGATTGCTTATAATCCTAAAGAAAATATCATTGAATATGCGCCCGAAATTAAAGTCAATTTGACTTTCCACAATGCCAATCTGTTATTAACCGAGCAGATGCGTAATCGTTATTATTCCAAGCCATATGATATGATGTTAAGAGGTTTAATAAAAAATTATGATGCTTATTGTGTAACTCCGCCACCGGATTTACCGGTTGGTTATTTAATAATTGTGCCCGACGAATGGGTTAGTTATGTTCAGCCATTAGCGCAGTGGCGAGCACGAAAGGGGTATAAGGTGTTTGTTCGCACATTAACCCAAGTAGGTGGTGGCACAAATACGACGGTACGGAATTACATACTAAACGCCTATAACACCTGGTCAATCCCGCCAACGTTTGTGCTTTTGGTTGGTGATATTGATAAAATTGGATATTTTACCGGACAAGGAAGTGGTTCGCCACCAACTGATTTAAACTACTCGATGATGACAACGCCAGATTATCTTCCCGATATTGATGTTAGCCGAGCTTCAGTGGCTAATGGTGCTCAGCTCGACAGTCTTGTAAAGAAGACAATTAAATATGAAAAGAATGAATGGATAAGTGGAACCGAATGGGCCAAGAAAGCTTTCTTTATTGCATCCGCTGATCCAAGTTATCACGGTGTTGCAGAAGGAACACATCGTTATTGTATGGCAAGAATGAGACGTGCAGGTTATAATGTTATATGTGACTCGGTATTTGCCTATTATACTTCGGGCTCACCTGCCATTATTACACAAAAACTTAATGAAGGTCGTGCTTGGGTTACATACTCAGGACATGGTTCTGAAACTGGTTGGTCTGATTACAATGGTCTTAATTATTCAACATCCGATGTTCA
>JBDRUR010000091.1:0-4695 GCA_039801485.1 Caldifarciminota bacterium | reverse complement strand
AGCACGATACGGATAACCAGATGCTTGACCCAATACATCCGAAACATCATATTGATTGGCATCAGACCATTCAGTTTCTTGAATGTCACCATCAATTGTTGGTGGTGTTGATGTTAGGTTAGAATACATATTGCGAGTAATCGTAAATGCTGATGTGAAAGTATAACCAGTATCATTGGCTGGGTTTTCATCAGTCGGCAATGCAGTATATACAGTGATGTCATAAACTGTGCCATGTGCACCAGGAGTCCATTGCGGAGTTAATGCGACAGTTCCAGTATCACCTGAATTCAATGCGATTGAACCAGTACCAGTATAGACCAGTGCTTTGCTTTGGTCATAAATTTCCATTACCACCGGAATTGAAGGTTGGTTATTGAAACCATAGTTTTTAATTACGACCTTTGGTGTCATTGCAACATTAGGCGCAACCATTGAGAGCGGTTCAACCATTGCATATGGTCCAACATCATTATTCCTTGGTTGCCAGGAGACAAAGGTACTTATAAAAAATTCACCGATGGTGTATGGTACCCAAGATTTTTCACCGGGTGAACCATAAAAACTTCTTCCAACTGGTTGATTATCCGCTAATATTGATGGATGACTATCACTTCTTGGACAGACCGCAACATAGAAACTACCACTCGGAATTGTTAAAGGAGGTTCAACCGCATATGTTTCGATATGCCAAGAACTGTCTGCCCTTAATGTATCTGAGACATAAAGTAATGTACCATCAGTTGCATATATTTTAAATCTGAATATTGAATCGTTCCAAGGCCTTGTTGAAGATAAATAGAACTGTGTTTTTAATGATTCAATTACAACCGGATGCAGCACACCAAACTCAGATGGAATAAATAACATTGCTTTTTCTGGTCCATAAGGAACAAAGTATCTTGGGTTTTCCCAATTGGCATAAGTTAGCCAGTTAGTAACTTCAATCTCAAATGTCGCGGTATCATTAGAAGGAACTTCATCTTCAGCTAATTCGGTCCAGCATTTAATTGTATAGATACCGGTTGATTCAGGTACTATCCAATCCGGAACAAATATTACATTTTCACTGGCATATTGCTCGAGTGTTTGCGTGGTATATTCCACATCATTATATTCATAATCAAAAGTTCCGGTTGGACCAGTTATGCGTAGTTTTACCGGTACACCTGGTTGTTGAGAATTAGTACCAAGATTTTTTACAACTGCAGTAATTGGATATCGTTGATACGGTGTAGTTATTTCTGGGACATTAAGAATTGAAATTACACTCATATCATTAGCTGCTGATGGCATGTATTTTACAATAGCCCTGAGATTAGCATTCCTATTAATTCCAAGCGATGGCCAAGAATACCAAGTTGTCATATCACCTGAATAGAATGAACGCGCAGGAGAAACAGACGGTCCAGCATCACAGCCCAAAGGAAAACCGCCTGCAGTTTGTATAATTTTTACAACAACCCAAAAATCTTGCCCTGCACTACGATATACTGCATTCGGAAAGTTAACCCTAATCCAGTTATTCGGATTTGGTGTATAGGGAACGCTATCAAGTTTTGAACCAGGTTGTGTAGTTGTACCAGCATCGCAAATATAGATATAACTTGGGTCAATCGGCGACGGATAATCCCAATGATAGAAGATTGCTGCCTTCACACTACAGGGAATGACTGTGGTAAATCGCACTGCGCCATACCAAGTTCCTGGCTGAGTACCGTATCCAACACCGCCAGCGTTGGCGCCATCATAATAAATTGTATCTTCGGTTTGGAAAAGCGGCGCTGGGTTAATTATTCTTTGATTCTCAAGCATCTTTGCAGCAGGCATTACCGATAAAAATTCAGAAACAGCATTTTCTCTTGTAATGGTTGCTTTTGCATTTTGTTTCAGAGTATTTATTTTCGTGTTGGACATCTTAGGATGTCCTATCCACATTCCACCAGAAGATGTCAGTTGTGGTTTTGTTCTTAATTTATTCCCACCAAGATTATCAGCAATATTGGCATATGCGATTACAATGACACCGATTAACAGTATCAATATTATTTTACGCATATTTTTACCTCCAATTTTTTATTTTTGGCAAGAAAAAATAATAGTTTAAAACCGGTGCCCGATGTGAACAAACCATCCTTGCCCAAACAGTCTGTTCGAACATCGCCGGATTGAACCAGTTAGCAGAAAAACTACGCATTAGTACTTACACCCTAAACAGGTTTAATTTTATTCATTAAATAAAAAATTGTCAAGAAAGTTATAAAATTTGCCTCTTTAATTTCCTTTTATAGTTCAAAGAGTTATATTTTAACCACAACAAAACCTAATAAAATGTTTAAAAAATTAATTAAGGGGTATAAAGCAATTTAACCAGATGCGATGCTACGATTTTGTATCCCCTTGACTGCGATGTTATCTAATTCAAAACTCTTACTGTGTTTGAGTAACCCAAATTGTTATTGCTTACTTGACCAAAATCTCAATTCTTATTTCAACAAGACCGTGTATCAAGTGCGGACTGACAACGGACTATTTTTTTACGATTGGTCCTGAATTCCTAACTCAATGTCAGGCTCATAATCAAAGTTACACTCATACTGGTTTAGTTACTTAGCACTTAACCGCCTTCTGAGCAAAATGTTGTTTAGCCCCGATAACCGCTAATATCATTCCAACTATATTATAAAATTAAATATCAATCCAAATCAATAAATAATTACCATAGAAATTTCCACTAAATTCCTGCGTAAAGCAAAATCTCTAAGACCGTCCCCTATACTATACAGTATAGTCGAGTCATTTTTACGATAGTCTTTTGTTTATCAACAAGTTAGATAAAAATCGCACTTCAAATTTAGTCTATATATAAATAGACTTTTGCGGTAATGCTTAAAATTAACTTTTGCTATTCAAAAGACTGTTTTCACATCTTACGTCTCAAAACTTGGATACCATCTTTTGGCTAACATCGCAAGCGTATGCTTGACGATTGGCGATTGTCTTTTATAATATTGCTTATGAAAGTAGTTGCGACCAATCGTAAGGCATTACACGATTATACTATTCTTGAAAACTATGTTGCCGGTATTGAACTTTATGGTACCGAAGTAAAATCAGCCCGAGCCGGCGGTGTCTCATTAAATGGTAGTTATGCAACTGTTGAAAATGGTGAGGTTTTTTTGTATGATGTTAACATTGCGCCCTATCGTTGCGGAAACATCTACAACCACGACCCGAAGCGCAAGCGAAAACTACTGCTCAACGCTGACGAGATTAAACGGTTATACGGCAAAGTTCGCGAACGCGGTTTGACTTTAATCCCAATCAAATTCTTTTTTAACGACCGCGGTTGGGCAAAGGTTGAGCTGGCATTGTGTAAAGGTAAAAAGTTAATTGATAAACGCGAAGAATTGAAAAGAAGAGCAATAGAAAAACAAGAAAGAATCGAAGCCAAAAGACGCCGATGATGAAAATTGAAAAATTATATCTCAACATTATCTTATCGTTTTTGTTTTTAATATCGGCGACTAATGCCGACACTAAAAAAATCGAATCAATCAGTTTGTCAAAAATAAAAGATACAATCTTAATGGTTTTTGAAGTTGATACCGCCACTCAGTTTACCGTCAGCCGTGTTTCTAACTGCCGGCTAAAGATTGAAGCAAATGCCCGCTCGACGATTGAGCAACTAAAACCTTATGGCGATATCCAAAAGCTTGTAATAAACTCCGCTGAAAACCACTCAACTTTTGATTTGACTTTTAATAAACCATTTGATTATCGCAAACAAAAGACCGTCAGCAGTGTCTTAATTAAATTTTTCCCAATGGCAATTCGCGAGATAAAGACAATTGTTTTAGACCCTGGTCACGGTGGTGTTGACCCCGGTGCCATTGGCAAAAAGAAACTTTTAGAAAAAAATGTGAACTTAGCAATTGCCATGATTCTAAAAAAGAAATTAGAAAATTATGGCTTAAAGGTCTTAATGACTCGCACTGACGACCGATTTGTTGCTTTGTCAGAGCGGACGCGTTTTGCCAATGAGAAGAAAGCCGATTTGTTTATTTCAATTCATTGTAATGCCTCAGAACATAATAAGCAGGCATGTGGTTTTGAGACTTATTTTCTTTCTGAAGCCAAAACCGACTGGGAACGAGCAGTTTTAGCGCGAGAAAACGGTGCCTTACGATTTGAAATCTCTGATACCAACCCATTAGTAAAAAATGATTTGGACTTGATATTAGCCGATTTGACCCAAAATGAATTCTTAAAAGAATCTTATAATCTTGCCTATGAAATTCAAACTGCTGGTATTAATATTTTAACTAATGTTGACCGTGGTGTTCGACAAGCTGGTTTTTATGTTTTGCGTGGTTGCTTTATGCCCTCGGTACTGATTGAATGCGGATTTATCTCAAATCCCACCGAAGAAAAAAAATTAGCCAATGCCAAATACCGCGAAAAAATCGCCCAGGCAATTTATACCGGCATCATCAATTATATTAAAGACTATGAAAAAAGAAATAATATCTAAAAGGTCGCCAAAAACCAAAGCACGTCCAATCGGCGTTTTTGATTCTGGTGTTGGTGGTTTAACCGTGGTCAAGGCATTAAGAAAGATTTTACCAAATGAAGATATCATCTATTTTGGTGACACTGCCCGCTTGCCTTATGGCACCAAGTCAACTCCAATAA
>JBDRUR010000090.1:0-4783 GCA_039801485.1 Caldifarciminota bacterium | reverse complement strand
AGTTATGGGGGGTAAACGACAATTTGCTCAGTGGGGAGTTAAGTCTAATGTAACTAGACCACTCTGAGTGTAACTTGGATTACGGGTCTGACATTAAGTTAGGGATACACTACTAATCGTTAAAAAATATTCTGTTCTTAAACCGAACTTGGCATTGTATTAAAAGCATCACATAATGACAGAAGAAAAAGCGTTGATAAAAAGACACTAATATCTTTACTTTTTATGTGAATTAACTAAGATAGGCAGTGCGCTATTTGGCATTAAAATCTTTGTCAGTTATTGCCCTCGGTATTATCTTTACCCATTTTTTTCATTTATCACCTTATTACTTATTTGTCTTTTTTATCTTGGCGTTGATCTTAAGTTTTTTTACTAACGGATACTCATTATTTTTTGCTTTATTTTTGATTTCGGCACTGAATTACCAATGTTATCAAACGCATTGTGAAAATATCAAGAACTTTCAATTGTACAATACTCCGATTAAGATTACCGGCAAAATAATTGATTCGCCAATAAATGGTCGTTATCGATATTCTCTAAAATTGATGACGATTAATGACAAAAAGATTTTTGCTAAAGCATTTTTGTATGATAAATCACAAGATAAAAAGTTTGCTTATGGTGATGTTATTGAATGTTATGCCCCAATTATTGATTTTGATTTTCCGAAAAATCCTAATTTAGTTGATTATAATGATTATTTCCACAAGCAGGGATATGTTGGCAATATATTTATCAATAGTTCTGAAATAAAGATTGTAAAATCTAAATCAGCAAATTGGTTAAAGCAAAATATTATCTTGCCACTGCACGATTATTTTTTAAATACAATTGATAAGTATTTTGATAATGACGAAAAGGACTTGTTGCTTGGCATACTTCTTGGAGAAAAACGCACGATGTCAAAAAATCTGCGCACAACCTTTGCCAATAGTGGTCTCGCACATATTTTAGCAGTTTCGGGTTTACACATCAGTATCATCATCGGCGTCTTGTTGCTATTATTACCAATTTTCCGCATCCGTGGCATTTGGCAGTTAGTAATTTTAGTTTTGTTAACCACTCTCTATTTGGCATTGATCGGATTTAGGATCTCAGCAGTCCGTGCCGGACTAATGACCCTATTTGCTAGTCTCGGATTGTTTTTAGAAAGGCGCTATGAGCCAATAAATGGTGTATTTTTGGCCGGTATTATCATCCTTTTTTTCACACCCCAGGCACTGTTTGATATCGGCTTTCAATTGTCGTTTATGACCACAGCCGCAATTCTTTTAATTTCGCCACACCTTTATAATCTGATTAAGAATAAGAATATTTCTCGCTATCTTAAAAAATATCTTTTCTTGCCATTATTTGTTTCAGTTAGTGCGGCGATTGGTGTAATACCACTATTATCCTATTATTTCTTTGAATTTCCATTATTCATCGTTTTTAGTAATTTATTAATCATCCCATTAGTTGGTTTAGCGATGCCTTTAGGATTTATAGTTTTATTCTTTAATCTTATTTGGCCTTATTTAGCGCAAATATTTGCGAATACTTTATGGCTATTGCTTAAATTAATTATTTTAATTAGTAGTAAAATTGCCGATTTCTCTTGGCAAATTGTCGAAATCGGACGGCCGCCACTGGTATTAATTCTTAGTTTTTATCTTGTGGTGCTAATAATAAGATTTTGGCGAAATGTGAAATTTAGAAAAATATCTTTATTGGTATTACTGATTATGCTTAATATCTTTATTGGGCAAAAAGTTATATCGTCAAAGAGTTTAAAAATCACATTTCTTGATACCAATCAAGGTGATGCAATCTTTTTTAATTTACCAAATAAAAGAACAATGCTAATCGATGCTGGCTTCGAAAATGAAATCGTTGAGCAGTTTCTTAAAAGCCAAGGGATTAAACAGCTTGATTTAGCCGTAATTACCCATCCCCATTTTGACCATTATGGTGGTTTTATTAATCTGGTTGACAATTTCAAGATACAAAATCTCTTAATCCCCACGGATAAATCTAATGATACGATTTATACCAATCTAATTGCAAAGATAAAAGGTAAAAAATCAAGTATAATTTTTGCTGAATCTGGTGAGACTATTGCTGGCTTAGGAATATCTGCTCATATCCTCTCCCCTAATAAAGTGCTTAAGCAAATTTATCAATTAAACAAGTTAGATGTTAATGATCTTTCGATTGTTCTAAAAATTGCCTACAAAAATACTACTTTTCTTTTTACCGGGGACTTAAGTGATATCGAATTGATTAACGATTTGCCGATTAAAGCCGACATCTTAAAATCACCGCATCATGGCTCTGAAAAAGCCAATAACTTTTTACTTTTTAACTTGGTCCAACCTCAATATCTAATAATTACTGGCAAAAAAGATATCAGTCAAGAAGTGCTTGATTTAGTCGCATCAAAAAATATTAAACTTTATAATATTCGCCAAGATGGCGCCTTAACAATAACCGTGACTAATAAAAAATTAAGCCTGAATACTTATTAGTATTGGCTAACTGTTCTGTTTGTGGTGTTTAATGACTTTTCCTTCGACAATAAAGATCACATCTTCACTAATATTAGTTGAGAGATCGGCGATCCGCTCCAAGTTGTGCCCGATACGAATTAAGTGCATTGACCGTTCAATAGTTTTCGGGTCTTGCATCATATAGGTTATCAACTCCCTGATTATCTGTTCTAATAAATTATCAATAATAAAATCTTGTTCGCAAACATTTTTCGCAAGTTTGGCATCTTCATTGATAAAGGCAGTTAGACTTTCTTTTACCATTTTAATCGCCGTTTCGCCCATTTTCGGGATATCAATTAATGGTTTTACCTGGGGCCGTTCGATTAAAAACAGGGCACTTTCAGCAATATTGGCACAATGATCGCCAATGCGTTCCAAATCATTGTTGATTTTGAGAATCATTAAGGCAGTTCGCAGGTCTTTGGCTTTTGGTTCATGTTGGGCAATGAAATTAGTGCCGGCCTCGTCAATCTCTAATTCGAGTTCATTGGTCCAGGGTTCGTATTTATCAATAATCTCTTTGAGAAGCGTTGAGTCTTTTTTTAAAAGACCCTGCATACTTTTATCAATCATACTCTCGATTAAATTCCCATAATCAATCAACGACTTTTTTAAGTTTGTTAATTTAGTATCTAATAACAGCATAGTTTCTCCTGAAATTTAATTTTAGCCAAACTTTCCGGTCAAATAGGCTTCGGTCCGTTTGTCTTTTGGGGTTGTGACAATTTTTTCGGTCAAGTCAAATTCTATTAGTTCGCCAAGATAGATAAATGCAATATAATCAGAGATTCTTGCTGCCTGGGCAATATTATGGGTAACCTGAATGATTGTTACTTTATTTTTTAATTCAACCAGTAAATCTTCGATTTTGGCAGTTGACTGTGGGTCTAACGCCGAGGTTGGTTCATCAAGCAAAATAATCTCTGGGTCAGTTGCTAAAGCCCGGGCAATGCACAATCTCTGCTGTTGACCACCAGAAAGACTGAAGGCATTATCGTGCAGTCGGTCTTTAACTTCATCCCACAACCAGGCATCACGTAAACTCTTTTCTACTTTTTCAAGCATCTGACCTTTATTAAGTTTACCTTGGATTTTAAGTCCAAACATCACATTATCCAAAATTGATTTCGGAAATGGATTTGGCTTTTGAAAGACCATTCCCACTTTCATTCTTAATTCGTAAATATCCATCTTGTCGGAATAAATATCAACGCCATCGATTAAAATACTGCCTTTAATTTTTGTTTCTGGAATTAAATCGTTCATCCGATTAAAACAGCGGATCAGTGTTGATTTACCACAACCAGATGGTCCAATAATTGCCGTCAATTTTTTGCAGGGGATATGCATATTGATATTTTTCAAAATATGTTTTTCACCAAACCATAAATTCAAATCTTTAACACAAAGCAAATCACAAATATCAACACATTGGTTATTTACCATTTTTTTCTCTTCCTTATTCGGTATCTAATAATAATTGCCACTAAATTAACACTTAATACCAATAAAAGCAAGACAACCGATGTTCCATAAGCAATCGGTACCTGCTGTTTTGGCGCCGTGCCTTCAGTCATCAAAGCATAGATATGATAAGGCAAAGCCATCACTTCGTCCAGCACTGATGTTGGCAGTTTACGGGTATAAAATGTTGCGGCAGTAAAAAGGATTGGTGCGGTTTCACCAGCCGCACGACCAATGCTGATAATCGCACCAGTCAGAATATTAGGCAAAGCAGTTGGTAAAACGATTTTAGTAATTGCCTGGCGTTTGGTCGCACCTAACGCATAAGCCGCTTCGCGGAAACTATCGGGTACGGTTTTGATTGCTTCTTCACTGGCATTAATGATGATTGGTAAAATTAAAATCGCTAAGGTTAAAGAACCGGATAAAACCGATACGCCAAACTTAAACATATTGACAAACACCGCTAATCCAAAAAGGCCAAAAACGATTGACGGCACACCGGCTAAGGTATTGATCGCGGTCCGGATAATTTTTACAAAACGACCGGTTTTGGCATATTCGGATAAATAGATGGCAGCAAAAACACCTAACGGTAAGGCAAAAATAATTGTTAAGACTGTTAAATATAAAGTTCCAAGTATTGCTGGTAAGATACCGCCAGCGGTCATCCCTTCTTTTGGTAGTTGTAGCAAAAAAGAAAGCGATAAAACCTTACCGCCTTTGGCAAATATCATTACTAAAAATGTGATGAGAAATAAAATACTTATTAAAATCGATAA
>JBDRUR010000089.1:0-4940 GCA_039801485.1 Caldifarciminota bacterium | reverse complement strand
CTGCTGAAGTTAGACCACTAACCAATTATGGTTGAGGTTAACTTCGGTGTTGCCAATCGCCTTAAAAATTATTGGGATTTTACAACCTTAAACAAGTCTTTCAGCGAATTTGATTTCTCAAGGAATTCAACCGCTTTTTGGACTTGTTCATCATATTTTAGTCGGACTTCATAATCACCTTTCATCCCGTAAAGTTTGCTTTTAATTTCACGTTCAATCTCCTGTTTAATAAAAGTAATATTAGAATCAAAGGTAGCATCGGTGAATTCGATTTTCTTATTCCGGACAATCTGCTTAAACTCATCAAGCATCTCATTAGTAATTTGAAAATCCGGCTTTAGTTCTTTATGTTGGGCAACATATTTCACGGCAAAGTCAAAGAAAACTGCTTGATTGATAAGTTTTGTTTCAAATTCATTATAGCGTCGATAGTGCATATAATAATCCGGCACAATGCCACCGACTCCGGTTAATTCTCTTCGCAGTGAACCTAAAGTATAATATTTCTTTTGAGACATTTTGCCACTGTCTTGTCTAACTATTACTGGACTCTGGTGCGGACGATTGATGCATCTTCCCGACGGCGTATACCAATAGGCATTGGTTAATTTTAAGGCAGTATTTTGGTCAATTGGGATAATATTTTGAACTGAACCTTTGCCAAAGGTTGTGTCACCTAAAATTAAACTGCGTTCCCAATCCTGTAAAGCACCGGCAACAATTTCAGAAGCCGAAGCCGAACCCCGGTCAACTAAAGTAATTAATGGGTATTCGCCAAATTTGTCTTCGGTTGCTGTTATAAATTCTCTTTTTGATTCTTCTCTTCGGCCCTTGGCAACGACGACCAATTTCCCTGGTGGTAAAAATAGATCTGCAACCTCATAGCCTTCTTGCAGATACCCCCCGGGATTGGAACGCAAATCAAAAATGAGTTTGGTTATACCTTCCTTCTCAAATAACGAATCGATTGCTGATTCTAATTCAATGCGGGCAACCTTGGAAAAATCGGCTAATCGGACATAGCCAATTTGTGGCGTAAGTTTACCAGCATAAGGAACCGCTTTGATTTTAATTGTGTCGCGGGTGATGGTAAAGTCTAAAAGATTGCTAACGCCTTCTCGTTGACAAGAGATTTTTACGGTTGTGCCCGGTGTACCGCGCAGTAATTTCATTGCCTCCTGAATCGACATCCCCTCAGTTGATTTACCTTCGATTTTTACAATCTTATCACCTGCCAATAACCCGACTTTATAAGCCGGTGTGCCTTCAATTGGTGAAATTACTGCCGGAAAGTTATCTCTTAAACCGATATAAATTCCGATACCGCCAAATTGGGCTTCTAACCGCGTTTTTAACTCAGAATACTCCTCGGCTTCTAAAAAGTTTGAATATGGGTCAAGGGCATTAAGCATACCATTGATTGCTGATTTGACTAACTTATCAGCATCAACTTCTTCAACATAATCATTAATTATTAAATTTAAAATATAACTAAATCTTTGTAATGACTGATGCAAATTAGAAACTCGTTGCGCCATCAGTTTGGCTGTCAGCACTCCGCCAGCGAAGACGATTAAAATGATAATAATCGTGAGGGTTAATTTTAGTTTGGAATTATGTTCTGCCATTTATAATATACCTCTTTTCTTTAAAAATGATATTACTTTTTCTTTTATTTCTTGATGCAAAACATCTTCTGGTTTTGTGCCATCAAAGACAATTATTTTCTTTGGTGCCTTCTTGGCTAAATTAAGATATGCTTGTCTAATGCGTTGGTGAAATTCAACCTGTTCATTTTCTAACCGATTGATATTAGCACTTCGCTGTTCAGTTCGTTGTAAACCAATATCTACGGGGACATCAACCAATATCGTCAAGTCAGGTTTAATATTCCCGACTGCAAATTTATTGAGTCGGGAAACAACTTTAAATGAAAATTCGCGGCCAACGCCTTGATATGCCATTGATGATAGTGAAAATCGGTCGCTGATAACAATTGTGCCTTTTGCTAACGCTGGCATTATTTTTTCATAGACATGTTGTGCCCGACTTGCCAGATATAACAACAACTCAGTTTTCCGATGCATATTCTTGTGTTCGATATCTAATAAGATATCGCGAATTTTATCACCAATCTTTGTGCCACCGGGCTCGTAACTCAAAATGCATTGTAAAGACTGCTGTTTTAGATAATCATACAGTAACTTTGCTTGGGTTGATTTACCCGACCCTTCGATGCCTTCAAAAGCAATCAATACGCCGTGCATTAGCTATTAAAACGATAATTTATCGCGACTCGGTTATTTTTGCTGTTTTTTGCCGTATTTTTTAATAAAATTTTCGGTCTTTTCTCGGCAGATATGGTCTGGGAACTGAACTGGCGGTGTCTTCATAAAATAACTTGATGGTTCAACAATACTGCCAGCAAGTTTATTGTCCAATGCCAGTTTTGCGCACCGAATCGCATCAATCACAACACCAGCCGAATTGGGCGAGTCCCAAACCTCAAGTTTCAGTTCAATATTTAATGGCACATCACCAAAGGTTTGCCCTTCCATTCGCAGATACGCCCATTTACGGTCAGTTAGCCAGGCAACATAATCTGATGGACCAATATAGATATTATCTTTGCCGATGTCATATTTTAACAACGAAGTTACCGCACCGGTTTTAGATTTTTTCTTCGATTCTAACCGGGAACGTTCTAACATATTTAAGAAGTCAGTATTGCCGCCGACATTTAATTGCGAAGTTCTTAACAATTTTACGCCTCGTTCTTGGAATAGTGTTACTAAAGTCCGATGTAAGATGGTAGCACCGACTTGGGATTTAATATCATCGCCCAGCACCGGCAATTTTGCTTCTTTAAATCGTTCATGCCAATATTTTTGCGAGGCGATAAAGACCGGGATACAATTAACAAATGCACAACCGGCTTCTAAAACTTGTTCGACATACCATTTAGTTGCTTCTTCAGAACCCACCGGTAAGAAATTTATTACAACATCGGTCTTTGATTCTTTAAGACAACGGACAATGTCAGCTGTCGGTCCTGGTGCTTTCTCAATAATTTGCGAAAGATAATATCCCAAACCATCATGGGTCATGCCGCGAATGACCTTTACGCCTAATTTCGGCACATCGCAAAACTTTATCGTGTTATTCGGATAAGTATAAATTGCCTGGGCTAAATCCTTGCCGACTTTTCGCTTATCAATATCAATCCCGCAGGTAAATTCAATATCACTGATATGATAGCCACCTAAATTTACATGCATAATACCGGGAATCAAATCACCTTCTTTGGCATTCCGATAATAATAGACGCCTTGAACTAAACTTGAAGCACAATTACCAACACCAATGATTGCAACTCTTATTTTTGCCATATTGCCTCCATAAAAAATTCATAGCAGTTATTTTCCATGCTATGCTTAAAATTAGCTTAATGTCTTTCATTATCATAAGTATTAATTATTATATTAATATCATTAGTTGTCAATATTTAATTTCACTCAGTAAATGTTAAAAATGGATTTACTCTTTTAATTTCAGCAAAACTCCCCCATTCACCGTGACCCGGATAAACAACCATATCATCTGACAGCAAATGTACTAATTTTTTAAGCGACTCAAACATCGTTTGTTCGTCGGCATCTGGAAAATCGGTTCGACCAATCGAATCAAAAAACAAAGTATCGCCAGTAAAAGCAAATTTATCCGCAAGCAAACAAATACCGCCTTTAGTATGACCGGGCGTATGGATTACCTTTAATTCCACCTGGCCAACTTTAATAATGTCATTGTCATCAACAACGACATCGGCTGGTGGTGATTGGACAAATTCACCAACTAACAAAGAAAGATTTTTAGCCGGATGGATTAGCAATTCGGCGTCATCTTTGTGAACATAAATTTTAGCATCAGTTGCCTCTTTAATTGTTTTATTTGCACCAATATGGTCAATGTGACCATGGGTATTAATAATATGGGTAATTTTACCATCGAGCGTCCTTGCCTTGTTCAATATCTTCAACCCTTCAAAACCCGGGTCAATAACCGCAATCTCCTGGTCAGAATGCAGTAAATAACAATTGGTCGCAATATCGCCAACAACAATCCTGATAACTTTACCCATTTAATTCTTTATCATGTTACCTTCAATTTCTAAAAGCCTTTGTTTCCATCGCAAACCACCGGCAAAACCGCCTAATGACTTATCCTTTTTTACTACGCGGTGACAAGGAATAACGATCGGTAACGGATTGGCTTTTAGCGCTTGGCCAACAGCGCGATATGCTTTCGGATTACCGATTTTTCTGGCAACATCGGAATAAGTCATTGTTTTTCCATATGGAATCTTTCTAACCAACTGCCAAACTTTCTGATAAAAAATCGGATATTGGGCAATATCGAGTTCGACACTGAAATCAACCTTTTTACCACTAAAGTAATCTTTAAGCAAGCTCAAAAGTCGCTTCAAATTTTTATCAGTTGGGTTATTGGCTTGTTTCTTACTTAACTTTGGATTTAATACCAGTTTCGATATCCCTTTAGAATTTGCCTCAATGCCAATATTACCATATTTAGTTTTCAACAGATACATTATATTAAGTATATCAGCAATAAGGTAAAAATCAAGAAAAATAAACCTGGGGTATTGTCCGATATTAGAGTTAAAATGATAAAGAAAAAGGGGGAAAAAACAATTTACCCAAAACTCTTGATGCTATTTTTAAAATGGCAAATTTATCCTTATTAAAATTTAGTGAAACCTTTTGATTAAAAAATTAGTCTATATATTATATATCATTAAAATAAAATTTACCTTTACAGTAAACAAAAAAGCAAGCCCCAGACATACCCCGAATGCACTCAGGGAGTAAGACTTGGGCACTGAATAGTTCGCAGAATCAAGAAAAGAATTGAGGTCAGCATGG
>JBDRUR010000088.1:0-5121 GCA_039801485.1 Caldifarciminota bacterium | reverse complement strand
TCTAGAAAAATTCGTCTTTGGTTATTTGACATATCGCCTTACACTTTATTTATTATGCCACTTGATGTGGGCATTATAATATCATTAGTTAAATTGTCAATCTTAAATGGGAAGAAAACACGATTGATTGGGTTATTCACTGAGATTAGAGCGACATTGTTATGGATATTATCTTTAATTTTAACGGTGAAGTTACTTTCGGCACTGTTAGCGGTAAGTTTGACGACATCGCCATCGTGAACTTGTAGATTATTTGCTGAGAAGGAGTTCAATACGATTTGGTGGTCATTTTCTTCTAAAATACCACGATAGCCGAATGCGGTTTCTTCGCCAATTATTTGCCAGAGATCATTTACTTGCTGTTTTTGTTCAATAAATGCCAATGCGCGATTTATAAGTTCATCAAGACTAATATTTGATTTGTAGTTCAATTTAGGTTTTGATTTTGATTCAGTTTCGAAGGCGATATCGTTAATAATTTCGGTGGTTGTTTTACTCCCGTTTACTGGTTGGGCTAATGGGTTGATTGGTTGTTTTGTCCATAAAGTATTAATGGTGCCGGATTTTTCTAAAATTGATGCCATTGGCAATATCCAACCAGTAATTGGCAGTTTCTGTCGAAAAGTAGCAGTCGTCACGAATAAATCAAGATTTTTTAAATCTGGCATCAATTGCGGATAGTAAAAGGGGAAGAACTCACCAAAGTTAATTAAGATTTTAATTCGCCTTTGTTTAATTTGCTCGAAAATTTCACCGAATCTTGTTTTACCAAATGGCAAAGACGATAACGATAATGACAAAAACTTTTTGTCGTTAGGAAATATCATGGTTAATAATTGTGATAATAATGAAAATAACAGTGGGTCATCGGTTTTGCCATAGTCCATTGAAACTATAATTACGCCTTTTGGTAATGAAGCAAAAGTAGTGGCAATCTCGGTAAAAACTCCTTCAGCGATCCCGCAGAGCTTTGCAATTGTTGGTAATTCTTTATTAATTAGATTGTAGTTTTTTTCACCTAAGATATCTTTTGCATTTTTACCCAGTGATGCGATTAAGCCTAACATTGCCAACGGTTCGGTTCCGGGTTTTATCCATAAGAATTTATTGGCAAAACCAGCTAATTTTGTCTTAACGGAATCAATATAGAACAGACGATGGTTACGGTCGGCATATTTGACATCCAAAATTAACTTGGCAATAACTGGTGATTTATTAAAAATGTCGCCAATAATCAGTAAACCATTGGTTTGTTCAATATCTTTCAAATTAGCATATTTGATATCACCGGTGCAATAATTGAAAAAACTTTCGGGTTCTAAATAACTTCGAGCCAGCCAATTTATTTTAAAATCTTGGGCAAAACTAAAAATCTCATTTATTTCTTCTAAGGTATTATTGATATCATAAGTGATGGCAATTTGTTCCGGCGGATTTTCTTTTAACTGGCGTTTAATTTGGCTTAAGGCAACAACCCAATCATTATTTTGGTTGTTATATAATGGATATGCTAACCGATTACGATGTTCTAATATGATGTTTGCCAAATTACCACGAGCACATAACCGACCTTGATTGATTTCCGATGCCGGGTTATATTCAATTTTCCGTAATAGGAAATCTCCTCGATTAACGGTGTTGATATTTAGTTCACAACCATATAAACAGAAAGGACAGGTTGTGCGAGTTAGCTTTGTTTCAACCGCCATAATTTAATCTATTTGAGATATTTTATTAATTATTTGATATTGCATTAGAACGGGTCCTCAATATCTTTTATTTGTTCCCAGGTTAAAACCGGGCCATCTTTACAGACAAAATATCTTCCTAATCGGCAATGACCGCACTGGCCTAATCCGCAGGACATATTCTTCTCCATTGAGAGATAAATATTATTGCTATCAAAACCTTTTTCTAAAAGTTTTATTGTGGCAAATTTCATCATTATTGGTGGCCCACAAACAACCGCAATGGCATCTTTGACATCGCTCGGAAAATCTTCCAGTAAAATTGTCACCACGCCAACTTTGCCTTTCCACGACGCATCACCGACATCAACGGTAAGTTGCACTTCAACACCCTTTATGGATTTCCATTCCGGTAACTGATATTTATAGACGATATCTTGCGGTGACCGAGCGCCATAACGAATATGAATCCGTTTGTATTTTTTGATATCATGCATCAATGCGAAAAATAGTGAGCGTAACGGCGCTAAGCCGACACCACCGCCAACAATAAAAATTTCTTTTCCTTCAAATTTATCAATCGGATACCGTTTACCATAAGGACCGCGAACGCCAAGAATTGAGCCAACGGGTAAGTCAAATAATGCCGAAGTCACCCGACCAACTTTCATAATCGTCATTTCCAGTTTCTCTTTATCATATGGTGAAGAAGATGGGGTAAACGGTGCTTCGCCAACACCAGGAATGGTGAGCTCAATAAATTGGCCGGCTTCAAACGAAAATTTGTGATGGTTTAGATCTAAAACAAAAGTTTTAATCGTTGGTGTCTCATCAATAATCTTGGCAATTGTTACTGGGAATGGTTGAAACGGGTTTTTCATTTTATTAAATTTTTGCTAATATTTTTCTAATATCAATTTTCCCCATACAAACTGAGAAACAGCGACCGCAGCCTGAACAGGCATTAAAACCGAAATCATTGGGGAAATTCATAAATTTACAATGAAAACGGTTGCGAAACCTCTGCCAAAATTCAGGTCGGGCATTCATTCCACCACCAACACGCGCATAAGCTGGATAATAACACGCGTCCCAAATTTTATAGCGTTCAAATGCTTTTGGGGCATCACTTAACGGGGTATCATATAATAAAAAGCAAAAACAAGTTGGGCAGACAAGTAAACAGCCAAAGCATTCAACGCAACTTTCGCCGGCTTCTTGCCAAAACTTTTCTGATTTTAGTTGATTAATCGCATCAGACAAATCTGCTCGCCATTTAGTCGGATTGATTTTTTCTAATTCGGATATTGACTGCTTTCTAATGTTATCACGCCGTGTTAAATCATCGGTTGTCGCTGCTTGAAATAAATGGTCAAAATCGCGCAATAAATTTTCTCCTTTGGAATTTAATGCCTCAAAAATATAACCATTAGCCAGCACGGTCAAAGAAATATCAGCACCAAACTCAACAAATGGTTTTAGACCTAAAAGATTACAGAAACAGGTTTGTTCCGGTTGGGGACAATCAGCGGCAATAATTATTGTTCTTTCCCGTTGTGCTTTGTAAAACGGTTCGCCAAATTCATTTTCTAAATACATTTTTTGATGCACCATCAACGGTTTAATATCGCAACTTTTGGCGCCAATAATAATTTGGGGACTTTCATCAAAAGGGATTTCAACTTTTGATTTATTGACTAAACCACCAACCTTTTCTTTGGGGCGATAAAAAAAACCTTTTAATGACTCAACCGGTCTGATTTGAGTTAAGGCGTCAGCAATTGAATAAAAAGGGTTATCAAAAAATTTTTTGTCTAACTTTTTATAATGAATCTTATTTTCGATTGGTGCCGGATAATAGATTGTATAATTGTCGTGTAATTTTGCCAACCAGGCATTAAATTTTTCTTTTGGCAAAAATAATATCGTCATTAATTGGATACAATTTAACAAATTTTTCAAAAATGTCAAGTAGAACAAAAAAATAATTAAAGAGTTTTAAATAAGCTTGCTCTGGGCATAGTAAAACCAGTTTTCTTTTAAAAGTTTAGTGAAACCTTTTGATTAAAAAATTAGTCTATATATTATATACGATTAAAATAGAATTTACCCTTACGAATAAACTAAAAAAGGCAAGCCCCAGACATTCCCCGAATGCACTCAGGGAGTAAGACCTAGGCACTGAATAGTTCTTAGAATCAAGAAAAGAATGGAGGTCAGTATGGGATGATAACTCCTTGAGAGTTAAAGACAATGGATAGGTGTTAGGATATTCATCAGATAGAAAGTCAGCGACATACTCAGGATGGTAAAGAGCATCGACGTCAGCATTGCCTCCAGAAGCAGGTTAAGGATGAGATCCAGCAGCGGGTTAAGGATTAGACTTTAAAGAACGCATTGGCTTTTTGTAAAAACTCTTTATGTCGTCAGTGCATTTTTACTTTCATTACGAAACGAATATATCTTCTATTTGTCATTACGAGTATATCTCATTTTTGTCATCGCAAGTATTTCCCATTTCTGTCATTACGAGGAGCATAGCGACGAAGCAATCTCTGACATTAACAGTTTGAGATTGCCACGCATCTTTCAGTCGCTCGCAATGACAACAGCCAGAAATGTCATTGCGAAGCAAAGCCGAAGCAATCTCATAATTCGCATATGAGATTCCGTGTCAAGCACGGAATGACAAAAAGGGAATGGCACGGAATGACAAAGTAAGGGAAGATTGCCACGCCTTGTAAAAAAACAAGGCTCGCAATGACAGAAGAAAAAACGGGATTGCCTTGCTTCTTTCAGTCGCACGCAAATGACAACAGCGGGTAAAGTCATTGCGAATGTAAATGACGAAGCAATCTCTAATAAAACTCTTGACAGCACTTTGATTTTATATTAATCTCTATTGCTGAGGAGGCAGTATGAAGGTAAAAATCGTAGTTGTAATAATAAGCGTAATCGTGCTTGGTCTTTATGGCCAAGCCGAAACAAAACTCGGGAAGTTAAACTTCCTCAAGAGTGACTATTCCAGTAGGGAACCAGTGGTATTCAAAGTCCGAGTTAGCACTGACGCACCGCAAATGCAGTTTACTTTCTCGGTCTCGAATTGGATAAAGATAGAAAGTTTAAGAAGATAATTTTAATAAAGCAAAAATAAAAGTTAGTTACTACTGACCTTTATTAGTCATTATGGGCAGATAAAAGGATATAAAAAATGAATAAAAATATATTATTGATACCTTTTGCTTTTCTCTTAGCATTTAATCTTACTGCCCAAAATTGGATAATTCAATCAATTGGCAACGAGTATTATTGCCGGGATGCCTCGATCGCAGTTGATGTCCAAAACATACCTCATATTGCATATACTACATATCATGATACCTTGCTTAAATATGCAAAACCATTAGGTAACACCTGGGAATGCCAATTTGTT
>JBDRUR010000087.1:0-5173 GCA_039801485.1 Caldifarciminota bacterium | reverse complement strand
AGAGTTTATGCACCAGTAATCGCCTATCAGAGTGTTGCGGTTGTTGGTGGTAATAACAACGGCATCTTTAATCGGGGTGAAACCGTTGACATTGTCGTGACCTTAAAAAATCAAGGTGGCGCTGATGCCGAAAATGTCACCGCAAATCTACTCGTTACTCATCCTCATATCACTTTGCTTGATGGTCAAGGTAGTTTTGGCACAATTCTACCCGGCAATACTGCCAATAACTCATCTGACCCATTTACCGTTTGTTCTGATACCTTAATTATTCCAGGAACAATGGTCCAATTCAAAGTCGCAGTTAATTATAGTTTCTATTCTGATACCTTCCAGTTCTCGTTACCGGTAGAGATTTATCTTGCTAATTTTGATGACAACAACGGCAATTTTACGCCATTACCAGCAACTGGTGGTTGGGAATGGGGTGTGCCAACTTCTGGACCTAATGCTGCCCATTCGCCACCAAAACTCTGGGCAACAATCTTGGCTGGAAATTATGGTGTTGACAATGCTGACTGGAGATTGACTTCGCCGGAACTTACTGCCAGTTGCGATACGCCACAACTAAGGTTCTGGCATTGGTATAGTTTTGAAGGCACTTCAACCCTTTATGATGGCGGTAATGTTAAGATTTCAACAAATAATGGTCAAACCTGGACAGTAATAACACCGGTTGGTGGTTATACTGGCGCTGCATCTTCGGGCAATTCTGCGCTTTCTGGTCAGCCGATTTATGGTGGTTCAAGTAATGGTTGGGTTGAAGCGGTCTTTAATTTGCCCGTGCTTTCGGGTCAGCGATTTTATTTGCGCTGGCATTTTGGCACGGATGGTTCAGTCAATTCTTATCCTGGTTGGTATGTTGATGATGTCACTGGTATTGGTTTTGCAGTTATGCCGCCACCAAACAACGATGTCGGCGTTGAAGCAATCTTATCACCGGGGCCTTATCATTTCCCTAATACCCAGATGATACCAATCGCATTAATTAAAAATTACGGTGCTTTAGCCCAGAATAACTTTGCGGTTGTCTGTTCGATTGTCAATCATAGCGGTGTTTTAAGATATACCGATACTCAAATTATTTCGGTTGCGGCTGGCGATACTTATCGGGTTAATTTTACTGGTTGGACACCGACCGAGACCGAGGTTTGCACAGTAAAAGTTAGAACATTACTTGCCGGTGATGAAGTGCCGGGTAATGACCGCAAAACCAGAATTACTGCAATCAGTCCGACTACCTATGTGACAATTGGCACTGGCACAACCAATCAACGGACCGAGCCGCTTGACCGTTATTATAATTACAATACCCATGAGGTGATCTATTTACAATCAGAGATTGGTGTTGCTGGTTCTATCAATGCGTTGGCATATCAGAAGGCGAGTGGTAGTGACTTAAATCCGATAACGCCGGTTGATATCTATATGTGCCATACGACTGAGAGTTCACTTGCATCTGGTTCTGTGACGATTCCACCGCCGGCACCATATGTACTGGTTTATTCAGGTCCATTTCCGAATGATGTAACGGCTGGTTGGTTAGAGGTGACTCTAACTACGCCATTTAATTATAACAACACCGATAACTTAAAAATACTGATTGTGAAGGGTTATCAGTCGTGGATATCATCAGGTTATCCCTATTGGAATTATACGACAACGTCGCCGACATATCGGACGCGTGGTAGTCGAAGCGATACCCAACAGCCAACATCATTAACTGCGACATATAATCGTCCGAACATTAGGTTTTTGATGACAACTTCGGTGCCGGGTATTGGCAATGAACAGACTGCCAATCGGGTATTGGTAACGACATTATATGCGCCCAAGCCGAATCCGATGCGTTCTGGTTTAGCTAATATTACATATAGTTTGGCTGAACCGACAAAGGTATCATTGAAGATATATGATGCGACTGGTCGCGTAGTCAGGACTTTGGTTAATGGACAGTATCAGCAGCCGAATGTTTACACATTGATATGGGATGGCAAAGACGACAATCACCAGCAGGTAGCCGAGGGTATTTACTTCTACACTTTAGAGACATCGAAGCAGAAATTTACGAAAAAAGCGATCTACACCAGATAATCAAAATTTGATTTTAAGTGAAACAAAAAACTTGGGGTGTGACTTTTCATATTAGTCACACCCTCTGATTTTATCAATGAGAAAAATTCCTGTTTTCCTTATAATACTAATTAATTTAACTTTTGCCCTCACGGGTGCCAAATACTTAATTATTACGCCTGATAATTATATCTCTGCATTACAGCCATTAGCCGAGTGGAAAACAAAGAAAGGTGTTAAGGCAAAGATTGTACCGTTATCAGTCACCGGTAGTTCGGCATCGCAAATCAAATCTTATATTACTAATGCTTATAATACTTGGGATATTCGACCCGAATACATTTTACTTGTCGGCACCACAATTCCTTCTTCCAATAACTCTGATGACTATTATGCAGATATTTCGGGTAATTATCGAATTGAACTAAGTATCGGGCGTTTTCCAGCTTCATCAGTTGAGCAGGTTCAAAATCTAGTTGCCAAAACCATAACATTTGAACGAAATCCTAATATTGCTGACTCTTTATGGTTAAAAAAGGGCACAACTATTGTCCGTGAAGACGGCTCGTCTTCGTCTGACCCAATCTATTGGGCAAATGCACGATATATTCATCAACAGTGGCGTAACCATCAATATATAAAAATTGATTCTTTCTCTTCAAATTTAGGCAATAGTTCAGCCGATGTTAATACTGCAATCAATGAAGGACGCATTTTTGTTGTTTATCGTGGACAGGCAGTAAGTAATTGGTGGTCACCGTTTGCAATGTCACCAAGTGGTTTAAATAACGGAAACAAGACACCAATAGTTGTTTCCGGAACCTGTGCAACGATGTCTTTTTCCAATTCAAGTTATCTTGGTAACGAGTTTGTTAATGCCGGTTCAGCATCAAATCCGAAAGGTGCCGTGGCATTTTGGGGCACAACCAGTGTTGGTTCCGGTATTGCTGCACAACGCGGTGCTGCGACCGTAGGTTTCTTTAAAGCAATTTTCGAAGAACGCATCTCTTGTCTTGGCGATGCGGTAAGACGCGGAAAGTTATATTTAGATTCAATTTATAATAACCAAACACGCTACCAGGAATGGAATCTTTTTGGCGACCCGGAGTTAAATATCTGGACCGATGTCCCAATGCGATTATCAATTGACTGTGAGACGATAATACCTTGTACACCGCAAACTTTTACAGTTTATGTTCATCGTGGCGATATCGCATTACCCGGCGCGTTGGTTTGTCTTATGATGGACACGATAATTTATCAAACCGCATATTCTAATGCCAGTGGCATCGCTTCATTTACAATTTCACCACCAACTACCGGTACAATGTCAGTTACCGCAACACTACACAATTATATTCCATACGAAAAAAATATCTTAGTGATACCCGGTAATTTAGACCATGATGTTGGTGTCGTGGCAATCATTGAACCACAGGGAACACTTTCAATAAACACCAATGTCATTCCAAAAGTTAAAGTCAAAAATTACGGGAATTATCCAGATTCTTTCCCAGTCACTTTTAAAATCGGCACAATTTATGAACAAACTATTATGTCACCGCTCGTTTTTCCTCAAGACACAATCACTGTTTCATTTCAAAATTGGACAGCGGTTGCTGGAAATTATGCGGTCTTAGCCTATACCAGTTTAAACAATGACCAATGGCACAGCAATGATAGTTTCACCACAAATATCTCGGTAGTTGTCGCCAATGATATTGGCGTTGAGGCGATAATGAGTCCAGACAGTACTCAACCAGTAAATATCTCGGTAGTTCCCAAAGCGAGAATAAAAAATTATGGTAGTTTAGCCCAGACCAATTTTGCTGTCAGTTGTTCGATTTTCTCAATTAGTGGGGTTTTAAGATATCATAACACCCAAATTGTCAGTGCCCTTGGAAGCAACGAGACAACGACAGTAATCTTTGCCAGTTGGCTACCAACGATTGGTGAACAGTGTTTGGTAAAAGTAAGAACAAATTTAATTGGGGATGAAAATCCGATAAATGATGAATTAACAAAGCAAATAAGAATTACCATGCTCTTTGTCCTCGAAGGATTTAACGGACAATTTCCGCCAGATGGCTGGCAAAACATAATCGTCCAAGGCAATTATAGTTGGCAAGGACTCACATCAAATAACAATCCTTCGTGTTATCCTTATGAAGGTGAGGCAATGGCAAGTTATCCTTCGTATTCTGCAGGTTCGGGTAGTATGGCGCGGTTGATTTCGCCACCGATTGCTTTAGGCACAACACCAGTAGCATGCTCACTCAAATTCTGTATGTATCATGACCAAGGTTTTCCTGGCGGGGGATTTGGACCGGATAGCGTTAAAATTGAATATTCAACTAATGGGGTAAACTTCAATCGGGTTGCGGCATTTCGACGATATGAACCGTATAACGGCTGGACCGAACATGCGGTCTATTTAGGGAATTTATCTGGCACAATTTATCTGGGCATTTTGGCTTTTTCGGAATACGGCAATAATATCAATATTGACTATGTTCGGTTATTTTCACCATCAGCAGTTGAAGAAAATGAAAATCCAACAAATATTACCATTCGCCAAACAAAACTTTATAGCCCTCTGCCCAACCCGATAGTTAACAGCAAAGTCAAAATCACTTTCCAGTTGGCGAACGCTGATTTTACCCAGTTAACGATAACCGATATCCTTGGTCGAACAATCAAGACATTATATAATAATTATGCCGCCAGTGGTATTTACCAATTAGTTTGGAATTGCCAAGATAACCATAACCAAAAAATAAAACCCGGTATCTACTTTTGTTCATTAAAAACAAGTACAGCTGGTATTACTCGGAAAATAGTCGTTACAAAATAAACAAAAAACACAACTGATAATTATAAATTTACAATGCCCGGGCAATTAGGATTTAGAAATTATTATATTTTTTCACTAACCGCTTTATGCTTCATCATCTTTGACCAACTAACAAAGATCTGGGCAGCAAGTAGTTTAAAATTGGGTGAACCAATAAACGTTTTCAGCGATTATCTCCGCGTAGCACTAACTCATAACTATGGCATAATCTTTGGCATCCCGACCCGAACAACCACTGTCTACTAT
>JBDRUR010000086.1:0-5252 GCA_039801485.1 Caldifarciminota bacterium | reverse complement strand
TATATTGCGGTCTCAGATTCGGTTTGGCTTTACGAACTGCGCTACTTAAAATCTCAAATTATCAACAAACTGAACGAGTTATTAATAAAAGACGAGCAAATTAAAACTTTACTGCCCCAAGATACCAAAAAGGCGATAGTCAAAGAGATAAAATTTCATCTTAAATAACTATTTTACCTTTGGGGTTAAAGATAATTTCCGCTTGATTTATCGGCGCTTTTTAGTATAATTATTTATGCCTGAAGTATATGACGCATCAAAAATCCATGTATTAAAAGGATTAGAAGCCGTTCGGCGCCGACCGGCAATGTATATCGGCGATGTTGGCTCTCGAGGATTACATCATTTAATCTACGAAGTTGTCGACAATGCAATTGACGAGGCTTTAGCCGGATATTGTGATAAAATTGTTGTTACCTTAAAAAAAGACGGCTCAGTATCAGTTGAAGATAACGGTCGTGGTATCCCAGTTGATATGCACCCCACTGAAAAAAAACCAGCATTAGAAGTCGTTTTAACCATTCTACACAGTGGTGCAAAGTTTGAAAATAAGGTCTATCAGATTTCTGGTGGTTTGCACGGCGTTGGCGTTTCAGTAGTAAATGCCCTGTCCGAATATTTAGAAGCCGAGGTATGTCGTGATGGTAAAATCTATTATCAACGATTTGAGCAAGGAGTCACAAAAACAAAATTAGAAGTCAAAGGCAAGACTCAAAAAACCGGTACGAAGATAACCTTCAAACCGGACAAGAAAATATTTAAGAAGATTGAATTTGACTTTGACACCGTTGCCAACCGCTTACGAGAACTGGCCTATTTAACTAAAGATTCAAAGATTGAGTTAATTGACGAAAGGACGCAACGAAAAGAAATCTTTCATTTTCCCGGGGGCATTGTTGATTTTGTTACTTATCTTGACCACGGACGTAACCGTCTGCATAAACCAATTTATATTGCTGATAAACGGGATGGCATTGAAGTTGAGTTGGCTTTTCAATATAATGATAGTTATCTAGAAAACATCTTTTCTTTTGTTAATACTATTAATACTCACGAAGGGGGTACGCACTTAGCTGGTTTTAAGGCCGCGCTTTCCAAAAAAATTATTGATTTTGGCAAATCCGCCCAAGTGATTAAAGATAACATTGAAGTTACCGGTGAAGACTGTCGCGAAGGGCTGACTGCAGTATTATCAGTAAAAATACCCAATCCCCAGTTTGAAGGTCAAACCAAGACGAAGTTAGGCAATAGCGAAGCCAAAGGTATTGTAGAGTCAATTGTTTCAGAGAAGTTAGCTACGTATTTTGAAGAAAATCCGCGAGCGATAAATTTAATCTTATCAAAGGTGATTGCGGCGGCAAAATCGCGGGAAGCCGCGAAAAAGGCACGAGAATTGGCAAGACGGCGGTCGTTATTAGAATCTGATACGCTCCCAGGTAAACTTGCCGATTGTTCGGAAGAAGACCCACGATTGTCAGAACTCTACATTGTTGAAGGAGACTCAGCCGGCGGTTCAGCAAAACAGGCACGAGACCGACGCTTCCAAGCAATCTTACCATTACGCGGGAAAATTCTTAATGTTGAAAAATCTGCTTTAAATAAGATTCTTTCTAATACTGAAATTAGAAGCATTGTTTCGGCAATAGGGGCGGGCATTGCCGAAGATGATTTTGATCCGGAAAAAGTCCGGTATCACAAAATTATTATTATGACAGATGCTGATGTTGATGGTTCGCATATCCGAACACTGTTACTGACATTCTTCTTTCGCTTTATGCAACCGTTAATAGATGCCGGCTATATCTATATTGCCCAACCGCCACTTTACCGCGTTAAGACCCAGCGGCAAGAAGAATATTTATACTCAGAAGAAGAACTTGAAGACTTCCTGAAGAAACACAAGAACGATAAATATGAAATTCAACGTTATAAAGGATTAGGTGAAATGAATCCGGAGCAATTGTGGCAAACAACCATGGATCCTGAGAAAAGAGTATTAAAATTAGTCACATTAGAAGACGCAGCCGAAACCGACCGATTATTATCAATTTTGATGGGCGAAGTGGTTGAACCCAGACGCGAGTTTATCGAGAAAAACGCTAAATATGTTGAAAACCTTGATGTCTAAACATCCGCAACACCTTACTTTTGATGGAGATGTACAGTTCTTTGCTCAAAAGGAATTGAAATACCATATTTATCAAAAGTTGTTTTTATCCGATAGCGTAAATCCCGTTCAGCTTGCCACTGAGTTTGAGGTTTTACCTTGGCAACAATCCGTAAAGTTACCCCAGCGGTAGTAAATGCTAATATCCCCTGGACCTGAGGTGGTTCTAATAAAATTTCCTGATTTTCTTTTGCCCATTCTCGGGCAATTTCCTGTAAAAGCTTAAAACCAGTATCGATGTTAAAATTGTAATCAAAATCGATTGAGACGATTGCGCGCATAAAATCACGATTATAATTACCAAATTTGGTTAATTCACCATTAGGAATAGTCCTGAGAATTCCTGAAAATTCACGGAATTGAGTGGTTCTTAGCCCAATCCTTTCAACTGTGCCGGTTTCATTGTCAATTGTAATTACATCACCAACACTGATCAAGTTTTCAAACAAAAGAAAAAAGCCGGAAATAATATCCCTAATTAGAGTTTGAGCGCCAAAGCCAACTGCCAAACCAACAACACCAGCACCTGCCAGAATCGCACCATAATTAACCCCCAGTTCGCGTAAAATCGCAACAATCGTAACAAAAAATGCGAGATATTTCAAGATACTATTTATTAATGGGATAATCGTTTGCACGCGGGGTTCTTTGTGTTTCTTGAGATAGCGCTTTAACGACCAGGATGCAAAACGGTAGATGATTACAATTAGAACAACAATTATAATGATATTTACCATTTTAAAAATAAGATGCCCGAGCTGTTGCGGAGTGCCAAATTTTTGCTGTAGTTCTTTTATAAACGCCTGCCAAACCATATTATACAATATAGAATGTTGCGATAGATGTCAATAATAAAAATTGTCTTGGAATTAAAGTCGCATTCATATAAGCAATTAAAAACCCACGCTACAAAATTGTTTTTATGTGTCTGATAATGGCTTATCTGCTATTAGCCAATAGGCATTAGGACAATCGTTATTCAAGGTTATTCAAGAAAAACAAAAACATCCAGCCTGTCTTTGAGAGAGGAGATTGCTAAATTGAAACAGTTGTAAATTAGAAAACAGCGCTTAGCCATTACAGAAAGGCACTAATGCAATTATTAAACCCAATCAAACAACCCAAATAAACGTATAATTTTACAACAGATGTATTAATTTGCAACTGATATAATTCTTTGATTAGCATTAAATTAAATAAATAAAATTGTATTGTTTAAATATGCAACCGATTTTACTACCGACTAGTTGGCATCGTGTTTGTATCTGATTAAAAATCAATGGCTTATTGAAATAATAGTTTTGGCACGCTTTTTGTATTTTCTATAAGTGCTATGAAAAACAATAAATGTCCATTCTTAGAAGAAGTTATTGTTAGGTATTGTAAGGCTTATCCGATTAGAAAGATGATTCCGACTGCCAGTCTGGAAAAAGAAGATCCATGTATTGGCTGTCCAGAGAAGTGTTCGATTTATCAGGAAATTAGCCAGACAAAATCAGTTGAAAATATAAAAGATAGTAAAAAGGAGTTTGTTATGGAAGAAATAAAACAAGAAAAACAATGTATTTGGATGAAAGCCGGGGTAATCGCTTATCGTATCTGCACTTCGAATTATGATTGTAAGAACTGTGAGTTTGACCAGTCGCTCACTGACCAATCAAGTAGTTATGGTGATTCGCCGATGGTCAAACAGGCAATTGCCAAGCTTCGCACAATGCCCGCTGACCAACGAAAGTGCCGATATATGCTTACCGGGGATATTTCGTATAAACTCTGTCCCAATAACTATGAGTGTTGGCATTGCGCGGTTGACCAGATGGTTCAAGAGCTGATCAGCGCCAATCCACTGCTTCAACGAAAGCGGGCACGCAAACAGGTAATTAAAGTAGAAACGGTTAAAGGATTTTCTTTTCACCCGTCAGTGTATTATCTGCCAAACCACATTTGGATTAAAGTTGAAAATGATAATGAAGTAAAAGTTGGTTTCGATGACTTTGCCACCAAACTTTTAGGTGATATTGCTGATATTAAACTGTCTGTTGAAAACGATGAGGCTAAAAGTGTTATTCTTAGAATTCGTAACCGTGCTGTTAAGATTCTGATAGTCACTTTGGGCAAGTTTGTCAAGTCTAACCGGATGAGTCTTGATAATCCCGAAGTAATTAAGCAAGACCCGTATAATAACGGCTGGCTATTTAGTATTGAACCTGCAACTTTATTGTCAAATCTTAAAGATATCCGCAAAGGTGCCGAAGCTAAAAAGTGGTTTGAACAAGAAATTGATACGCTGCAAGAAATGATTCAACAAGAATGTGGTTTGACAATTGCTGATGGTGGCGAACTAGTTGCAGATATTAAAGGGCGAATTACTGATGACACTTTATTCCGAGCATTAAAGAAATTTCTTGATGTTGAAATTGAGTAATTTAAATTAGGAGGCATAAAATGATATTATTAGTTCCAATTTTATTGCCATTAGCAGTTGGTTTGCTAATGCTTTTATATCCCAAAAAAGAGTTTAAGTCTTATAAAAATCCGATTTATCTGCTGTCAATTTTGACGATGCTGGTGTCGTTTGTCTTCGGGGTTTTGATAATTGCTCAAGGACGCATTGATTGGACTTATACAATTATCTCAGAAGTTGATTGGGCAGGACCAAATGTTGCGATTCAGTTACTTGCTGACTCTTTTTCAAGTTTTATTCTTTTGGCAGTGCTTTTGTTTGGACTTTTAATCACAATTTATTCTTATACCCAACTTAAGAAGGCTTATTTCACTTATCTATTATGGACAGTTGGGCTATCGTCATTGGCGATATTAACTAATAATCTTGTTGTGCTTTTATTGGCTTGGGGCGGAGTTGCCTTACTGCTTTATCTGTTAATTCTGCAAGGAAGACCCGGAAGTGAAGTGCCAGCAAATAAGACACTGGTAATGGTTGGTGGTTCTGATATTTTGATGCTTGTTGGCGCGGCGCTGATTTACTTTCACGCTCGGACCGTAACAATCAGCGAAATTTCAATTACCCTCAATGGCGCTTTGCCGATTTTCTCATATCTCTTATTACTGATAGGTGTTTTAACTA
>JBDRUR010000085.1:0-5322 GCA_039801485.1 Caldifarciminota bacterium | reverse complement strand
AGCAATCTCACAAACCATTTCTTGGAAATATTGGCATATAATTGTTGACAGTTATTGCTCGCATAGTTAAAATTAAATAATTTAACGAAAAGGAGTAAATTTATGAAAAGATTTGTATTATTGCTGACATTTTTTGTTTTCTTAGTTTATGGTCAAGAACTTTTAGTAAGAGTTCCTTATACGCCGGATAATAACACATCTACTTTAATTAAAAAAGGTATTGCGGTCATCGGCGAATTAGATGACGCGGCTTTGGTTAAGATTACCTCGGCAAACTTATCACTACTTGCTGGCATAAATTATCAAATTTTAGATGAAATCACTGATAATAAAAACTACTATTTAGTGATTCCATTTAACAAAGCAATTGAAACCCAAATCAGAACTTCTTATGAAGTGCTGACATCAGATAAGCAATGTCTGTTAGTCGTAACTGCTATTGGCAAAGAAGTAGATTTAATAAAATTACCAGTGATGTTAACAAAACTTGATTTTACCCCATTAAAACTATCTGAGCAGACATTGACTTATCCTAAAATCAGTTTCAATCCATTAGTTCAGCAAATGGTTGATAATGTCAGTGCTGACACAGTCTTGAGTTTTGTTAGAAGATTACAAAATTTTCGTTCTCGTTATGCAACCAGTGAATCTTGTCGTGCTGCTGGTAATTGGCTAAGGAGTAAGTTTCTTAATTATAATTGTGACAGTGTTTACTTTCATAATTTCAGTGGCACTTATGCACCAAATGTTGTTGCCATTAAGCGGGGATATGCCTATCCGGATAATATTTACTATGTAATCGGTGGCCATTATGATGCGGTCAATAATTGTCCTGGTGCTGATGATAATGGCTCAGGCACATCCGCGGTTTTAGAAGCCGCCCGGGTAATGAAAGATTTTAATTTTGCTTATTCAATCAGATACATCTGTTTTTGTGCCGAAGAGCAAGGATTAATTGGTAGTGCGGCTTATGCCCAACAAGCACGAGCAAACGGCGATTCAATTCCGGGTATGATAAATTTTGATATGATTGGTTATACTGATGTTTCACCAGAAAACTTAGAAGTTTTTGGTAAGGTTTCTAATCCGAATTGTAGCACGTTTGTTAACTATTTTATTAATACCGCTTCATTATATGTGCCACAATTACCAACTAATCGGCGAATGGTCACAAGTTTATCTGGTTCTGACCATCATTCTTTTTGGCAACAAGGTTATGTTGCCTTATGTGGCATTGAAGATTATCCGCTGGCTAATCCCTATTATCATACTGCTGGTGATTCAATTGGTGCTGGTTTTAATGATTTAAATTTTTGCACAAATACGGTCAAAGCCGGTGTTGCTTGTCTTGCCAGTTTAGCCAATCCGATTTATCCCAATCAGCCGTTGGTCATTTATCGGCGATATCGAGTTGATGATGTGATTGGCAACAATAATAACCGATGGGATATTGGCGAGACAACTCATCTTTATATTACGTTAAGAAATATTGGCCAAACAACTGCCCATAATGTTTCGGCAACTATTGCCTGCACTTCAGCATTTGTTGCGGTTCTGCAAAATCAAGCAGGTTATGGCAATATCTCCTCATTAGATACCGCGGTCAATCAACTACCATTTATAATCGCTTCATCGCCCAACACCCAAATCGGCTATAATGCCAATTTTGAGCTGACAGTAAGTAGTAGTGAATCAACCTGGAATTATAATTTTACAATTCCGATTGGCGCCTTTGTTTCCACTGACCCAATTCCGGATGGTCCCAGAACACCGGCGCGTTATTGGGCTTATGATAATACTGATACACTTTATTATTACCATCCTACTTATAATTGGGTAGAAATAAAAAATATCGGCAATCGGATTACTTATGACCATAATGACCAAGTAAGAAAAATTACATTACCAGCTGGGTTTGGTGGTATCAGATTTTATGGCCAAAGATACGATACCATCTCAGTTAGTGTTGATGGTTTTATCCGCATCGGCGCGGATACCACGCCAGATTATACTAATAGCGCACTACCTAACCCTGATGGACCGGCACCAATGGTTGCCGTTAACTGGGATGACTTGTATCACGCTAATACCGGTAATTATGGCGGGATCTGGTGGTATTATGACCAACCAAACCATCGATTTATTGTTGAATGGGATAGCGTTTATTATTATAATGCCACTTCGGTTCGAGATAAATTCCAAGTAATTATTTACGATTCGACTTATAGCACACCGACGCAAGATAATATTATTATTGCTCAGTATCAAACCGCCAATCGGTATTCAAGTTCAACCATCGGAATTGAAGACCCAACCGAGACCATCGGCATTCAATATCTGTTAGACGGTACTTATCATGCGGGCGCAGCACCAATTGTTCCGGGCAGAGCAATTAAATATACAACCCAATCACCGACTGGTATTGCGGAGAACATTGCCAATAGTTTGCAGCCGATAACTAACTTTGTTAATGTCTATCCTAATCCATTCAAAGACAAAACAGTTATCCAATTAAATCCGCGAATCGTTAAAACTAAATCAGTCCAGATCTATAATTCATCCGGACGATTGGTTAAGACCTTGTTAATTAACCCAACACACTCAAAGGTTCAATATTTAATTTGGGATGGTAATAATGTGCAAAATAAACCAGTATCAGCGGGCATATATTTTGTCGTCACCTCAGATTTCAGAAATGTGGTTAAAGTAATTCGTCTAAAATAACAAATATTTTTTAGCTGATAGGTAAAAGAAGGTGATGAGAAGTTCTGAAGAATAGTCAAATCGATATCAAATTAATTTTTCGCGCATTTCAATATTACAATTATCGTTTGTATTATATTGGCCAAGGCATATCATTAATTGGCACCTGGATGCAACGAGTAGCATTGGGCTGGTTGGTTTTTCGTTTAACCAATTCGCCTTTTCTGTTGGGTATCGTTAGTTTTTCCGGTGAACTGCCGATTTTCCTTACAACAACATTTGCCGGCGTATTAATTGACCGTTGGAATAAACGAAGACTCTTAATTATAACTCAAGTATTGGCAATGATTCAGGCGTTGATTTTGAGTGTTTTGTTCTTTACCAAGACAATTTCAATTTGGCACATTATTGCTTTAAGTATTTTTATGGGACTGATTAATGCCTTTGATATGCCTTGTCGTCAATCATTAATTATTGACCTGCTTGAAAAAAAAGAAGATATCGGCAATGCTATTGCCCTTAATTCATCGATGTTTAACTTGGCGCGATTAATCGGTCCGACTATTGCCGGCATTTTGATTGCGACTACTGGTGAAGGTATCTGTTTTTTGTTAAATGCCGTAAGCTATCTTTCAGCAATCTTGGCATTAATGGCGATGAAAATTAAACAAAAAGTCATCAGACCGATTAGCAAAAGCATTTTTGAAGAATTACGGCAGGGCTTTTCCTATGCCTATAATCTAATGCCAATCCGTTATATTTTATTTTTAATTATCGTTATTAGTTTGACCGGCCTCTCGTATATTGTCTTGATGCCGGTTGTTGCCCGTGTAATGCTTAAAGGTGGTCCGCAAACTATGGGATTTTTGATGACTGGTTCAGGTATTGGCGCGTTAACCGGTGCTTTTTATCTTGCATCTCGAAAAAATCAAACAGGATTAATTAATATAATACCAATCGCCACCTTGATTTTTGGTTTTGGACTAATAACTTTATCAGCATCGCGCACACTTTATCTTTCAATTTTAATAATGTTTTTTGTTGGATTTGGCATGATGTCTTTTAACGCTACCAGTAACACTGTTTTACAGACAATCGTCGACGATGATAAACGAGGTCGGGTGATGAGTTTATATACGATGTCATTTATTGGCACAACGCCATTTGGCAGTTTGCTGGCTGGCACTTTGGCTAATAAGATTGGTGCCAGTTTAACAATTTTAATCGGCGGTATCATTAGCGTCATTATTGCCGGTTTATTTATCCACCAGTTGCCTAAATTAAGAAAGGAGACTAACCTCATATCCCCAAAATTAGGAATAACCACCGAAATTAGCGAAGAAATTCAAACTGCTTCTCAAATAGACCCACACTAAAGATAAGTTCAATACTTATCAAAAATTATTGACAGATGTTAGTTATTTCCTATAATGTATCTTAAATGCCCCTGTAGCTCAGTTGGAAAGAGCGATGGTTTCCTAAACCATAGGTCGTGAGTTCGAATCTCGCCAGGGGTATTAAATAAATTGTAAATAGAAAGGCAGTAATGAAATATAAAAGCGAAGATAAATTTCAGGAATTTATCGCAAAAGTCGTATCGTTATACTATCACCAAAAGGTAAAGTTTTTTGCAATTGTCGGCGGTATCATTGCGGCGATTGTTATCGTGATTATTGCGCTTACAAGCTCAGGTAAAGAAAACCCGGAAGTTCAACTCCGATTTACTGAAGCATTAGGTGTTTACTCAATGGGCAATTATGAACAGGCACAAGAACTGTTTACCAATTTTACCCGACGATTTAGCAGTCATTATCTATCGGCGAAAGCCCATTTTTATTTAGCCAATATTCATTATCAAAATCAGGAATACGACCAGGCACGTCGTGAATTCGAACGGGCATATGGTAAACTAAAAAAGAATCCGATTTTAGGTCCAGCATCATTATTAGGTATTGGTAATTGTTATGAAGAAACACAAAACTATAAAAAAGCAGCTGAGATTTATGAAAAGGTCTATAAGCGTTATCCAAAATCTGACCTGGGTGCCGAGGCATTACTTGCCGCTGGTCGTTGCTACCTCAATCTAAATAATCTTGAACAGGCAAAACGAATTTATCAAAAAGCAGTAAAAGAATTACCACCCGGGGAAACTGCTGAGCAAGCGAAATTTCAACTTGCCTACATCAATGGTCTACAAAATAAATTTTAATATATTGACTTAACCATTTTTTATAAATATAATCAACTATGGCATTAAAATTAGATAAAACAAATTTTGAACAAGAAGTCATAAACTCCCAGATACCGGTCTTAGTTGACTTTTGGGCAAGTTGGTGTATGCCCTGTCAAATGGTCGCACCGATTATCGATGAGTTGGCTAATGAATATGCCGGTAAAGTTAAAATTGGTAAAGTAAATGTCGATGAAGAAGCAGAATTAGCCGCCCAGTATTCAATAATGAGTATTCCATCACTTTTATTTTTCAAGAATGGCAAGGTAGTTGACACAATCGTCGGCGCTGTCCCAAAAGGTTATCTCATTGATAAGATAAATAAGATAATCGAATAATTATTATTATGTTAAAAAAATATCTGCTGTTATTATTCTTAATTTTGTTTT
>JBDRUR010000084.1:0-5589 GCA_039801485.1 Caldifarciminota bacterium | reverse complement strand
GTTGAAAACAAACTCGCTAATGCGATATTAATTAAATTAAATCAAATTGGCACAGTAACCGAAACACTTAATTGCATTGAATATGCCAAAACCGCCGGGTATAGAACAGTAATTTCTCATCGCTCGGGCGAAACCGAAGATACTTTTATTGCCGATTTAGCCGTTGCCACTAATGCTGGCCAGATAAAAACCGGTGCGCCTTGTCGCGGTGAACGGATATGTAAATATAACCAATTATTGCGGATTGAAGAAGAATTAAAAAAACAATGAAAAGATATCCTTATCGTTTTGTTCGTGATTCCAAGCAGAAAATTTTTATAATTACCTTTTCAGTTTTATTAGTTTTGTCAATTATTTTCTTGCCGGGTTCAAACGGAGTAATCAGTGTTGTCCAGCGAGTTCGTTTAAAAAGATATTTACAAAGAGAAATTGAATACTACAAAATTAAATCTGAACTTATTGAATCAAAAATTGCTAAGGGACAAAATCCAGAATATCTAAAAAGATATCTTCAAGATTATTATGCACTGGTTCCGAAGGATAGCATCAAATAGTTATTATAACCACCCAGTGGTTGTTAATTCCCAATGAAAAATTTTCTAATTTAGGGCAAATTAGATGTGTGGAATTATTGGAATTTTTGGACATGGTAAAAATAATGTCGTTAACGAACTTTATTCCGGCCTTTTTGCCTTGCAACATCGAGGCCAAGATTCAGCCGGGATTATCACTTTTGACAATACTTTTCATCTCAAAAAGGGTATTGGTTTAGTAAATAAAGTTTTTAACGAAAAAAATTTGGCACGATTAAATGGTAACATTGGTTTAGGGCAGGTCCGTTATCCAACAATTGGACCGGGTGGGGTCGAGGACGCTCAACCATTTATGGTAAATGTCCCGTTTGGTATCGCCATGGTTCATAATGGCAATGTTACTAATTATTCCGAATTGCGTACCGAATTGATTACTAAACGATATCGACAATTGTCTTCGTTTTCTGATGTCGAGGTGATTTTAAATGTTTTTGCTGACGAGTTGGCAAAACACAATTTGAAAAATTTCTCTCTAAAAATTTTTTATAAGACAGTTCAAAAGGTTTTTGACAAGGTTGAAGGTAGTTATTCGGTTGTCGGATTAATTGCTAATAAAGGTTTATTTGCATTTCGTGACCCATTGGGTATCAAACCATTGTGCTGGGGTAAGAAAGGCAAAAATTATATCTTTGCTTCTGAAAGTGTTGTTTTAGACCAATTAAATTATAAATTAATAAGAGATGTCTTACCGGGCGAAGCGATTTTTATCGACCAAAATCATCGCGTGCATTGTAAATTAATCAAACCGCGTGTTGCCTATCCCTGTATTTTTGAATGGATTTATTTTGCGCGTCCGGATTCAATAATTGATAATATTGAAGTTGCCGAAGCACGTTCACGTTTAGGTGAAAAGTTAGGCATGGCGTGTTTAAGAAATAACATCATTCCCGATGTTGTTGTCCCAATTCCTGATTCCGGCAGAGGCGCGGCATTAGCATTAGCCAAAGTGCTTGACATTGAACAAAAAGAAGGTCTTATTAAAAACTACTATATCGGTCGAACTTTTATTATGCCAAGACAAACGCAAAGAAAAAATTCAGTGCGGTTAAAATTAAATCCAGTAAAAAGTGTCATCAAAGGGAAAAAGGTGCTTTTGGTTGACGATAGTATTGTCCGTGGCACCACCGCCCAGGAAATTGTTTCTTTAGTAAGAAAAGCCGGTGCCAAACAAGTTTATTATGCGGTAACTTGTCCGCCGTTAAAATTTCCTTGTGTTTATGGAATTGATATGATGACGCGTGGCGAATTTATCGCTCGTGATTGTTCAATTGAAGAGATTAGAAAAAGAATCGGTGCCGATGTTTTAATTTATCAAAGTTTAGATGACATGATTGATGCGGTAAGGGGTAATAATCCTAAACAAAAATTTTGCACTGCCTGTTTTACTGGCCATTATCCAACCGGACTTTCAAAGGCCGATATTATCAGATTGGAAAAAGAAAGAATAAGACTTGGCAAAAAATAATGATTTCAAAAATAATTATTAGCAATTTAATTTGGAGGACGGATGCCATATAGAAAATATTTATTATTTTTATGCGTTATTTCCCAATTGATTGCATTTAATATTGAACCGGCACAAAACGTGAAGGCACAGGATAATCCCAACGACGATGGTAGTCGGATATTTATCACCTGGCAACTTTCACCATCGGATTCATTGCTTGAAGGATATCAGATTTTACGCCGTGAAGAAGGTAAGGAAGAGATAAATCCCGTTGGTTTTATTGGCCGCGGTCGAAATTCTTTTGTCGATGAAGGCACAACTGATGGTGTTAAATATAGTTATCAAATTGTCGCAATCTGTGATTCGATCGCCGTAAAATCAGAATGGTCAAACTTAGCAAGTTCCAAACAACAATGGTTTCATACCGACCGAATTAATGTTGTGGTTTTCACCGCGCTTTTTACTTTTTTAATCGTCTATTTTATTAACAAAGCAAAAAAAGGGGCTAAACTCTTTATAAGAAAAATTGCCGGCCTGTTAGCCGTTGATGAAGCAGTTGGCCGGGCAACAGAAATGGGCAAGCCAATTCTTTATGTACCTGGGCTCACCGGAATTAGCGATGTTGCGACTATTGCCGCAATGAACATTTTAGGTGAAATTGCCAAAAAAATTGCCACCTATGATTCGCAGTTAATCGTGCCTAATACTGACCCGATTGTTTTTACCGTTGCCCAGGAAGTCGTTAAACAAGCATATACCGAAGCCGGACGCCCAGACGCATTTAAGCCGGATTCAGTATATTTTGTGACTGACAGCCAATTTGCTTATGCCGCAGCTGTTGATGGTATTATGACCCGTGAGAAACCAGCAACAAACTTCTTTATGGGTTATTTTTATGCTGAGGCGCTAATTTTAGCCGAAACCGGCGCATCAACCGGCGCAGTGCAAATTGCCGGAACTGATTCAGTTACGCAGTTGCCATTTTTTATTACCGCCTGTGATTATACTTTAATGGGTGAAGAATTGTATGCCGCTTCTGCCTATCTTTCTCGGGAACCGTTATTGTTAGGTGGGCTTGTTGGGCAAGATTGGGGGAAAGCAATTATTGTGATAATTCTGGTTGTTGCGACGATTATTGGTTTACTCACAAACTTGCAAGTTTTAAAATTATTCTAATTAGAAAGGAATAATAAAATGAAAGTCAGATTCCCTTTATTTTTAGTCTTAATTTGTGGAATACTCGGTGCTTTACCATTTCTAATTCCACACAGCGTCGTCCAGAATTTTGATAATGAATTCCGAAACTCAGTGATAAGAATCATCGGTGCTTTTTCATTAGTGTTAGGCGTGGGCAGTATTATTCGTCATCACTTATATAAAATCCAACGAAAACGGGAAGATTGGCAATACAGTTATATTTTATTGATCAGTCTGGCAATATCGGCGATAATCGGTTTGTTTGGTGGTATTGATGGTAAAGGTTGGCTGCCAACAACGATTGGCAACTTTTCGTTTGATATTCAGACACTTTACACTTATATTGAAGTACCTTTGGGAGCAACGATGTTTGCGATGTTAGCATTTTTTATGGCGTCAGCGGCTTATCGGGCATTCCGTGCCCGGACATTTGAGGCAACGCTACTTTTAATTGCCGCGTTTATTATGATGCTTGGTTCTGTGCCATTAAGCAGTTATATTTTACCTAAATTGCCGGGCTTTGCTGAATGGATTTTAACTGTCCCGAATACTGCTGCCAAACGGGGAATGGGTTTTGGTATTTCGCTTGGCACTTTGGCAACATCACTAAAAATTATCTTAGGAATTGAACGCGGATGGCTGGGAGGCACAAAATGAAAATTTGGGAAAAACTTGCTAAGATTGACCGTCGGGTCATTTATTTTCTTTTGTTATTAGTGGTTATCATTCCGTTGATCTTCCCATTTCGATTACGACCAAAAGCAATGCCACCAGTTGAAAAGTTGTTTAATTATATCGACACGATTCCTGAAGATAAATGTTTAGTGATATCAGTTGATTACACACCAGATACCGAGCCCGAACTTCATCCAATGGCAATTGCCTTACTACGACATGCGTTTGCTCGCCGGATTAAAGTTGGCGTTTTGTGTATCTCACTTTTGGGCTTAGGTTTAGCACAAGATGCGATAATGACTGTTACCAATGAATTTAATGCCCGAGCAACATCAAATGCTGACAGTATCATTTACGGTCGCGATTATGTTTTTTGGGGATGGCAACAACCACCATTGGTGCCAATCCTTGGTATGGGCGAAAACATTGCCAAAGTCTTTCCGGTCGATTACTACGGGAATAAAACCGATACTTTACCAATAATGAGACATATCAAAAATTATAATGATGTGGCAATTTTAGTTTCGATCGCTGGTAGTGCTGTGCCTTTTTGGTATATCACCTATGCTCAGACATCATTTGGTGTTCGCATCGGTGCTGGTTCTACTGCGGTCCAAGCCGCTGATTTTTATCCATATTTAAATTCCGGACAAGTAACTGGTATGATGTCTGGAATGAAAGGCGGTGCTGAATATGAAGAGTTAGTTGAAACGCGTTGTCATGTTTATGGTCGCAGAAAAGCAACCGATGCGATGTCATCGCAAACCGCTGCCCATATCTGGATTATGGTCACGATTATTATTGGCAATATTGGTTATTTTGCGTTAAGAAGGAGGAAGAAATGAATCTAAATCCTAATCCTTGGATTTGGGTCGGCGCAATCTTAACCCTGGGAATATTCTCATTTTTATATAAAGAAAATCCATTTTATCGCGTTTGTGAACATTTGTTTGTTGGCATTTCCAATGGCTATTCAATTACCTTTGTCTGGCATCGGGTATTGATGCCAACTTTGATTAACCCAGTCGCACAAGGTCAGCGGTTATGGTTAATAATCATTGCTATCATCGGCGCATTATATTTTACCCGTTTTATTCCTAAGGTATCGTGGTTAGTGAGAGTACCAATCGCAATTGTTATGGGTTATGGCGCTGGTGCCTCAATTCCTCGCGGTATCGACGCTGGTATTATTGAACAAGTAAGAGCAACAATCGTTACCCGTAACACCTTTACATCATTAATCAATGGCATTTGGGCATTAATAATATTAATTGGTGTTATTGCTACCGTCAGTTACTTTTTCTTTTCTCGAGAGCGGAAAGGAATTTTTAAGCCATTATCTTATTTAGGTATCGTTTTCATTATGCTCGGCTTTGGTGCGTCATTTGGTTATACAGTAATGGCGCGTATTTCGTTGCTCATTGGTCGGCTTACCTTTTTGTTAAGAGATTGGTTAGGTATAATTAGATAAAATATCTTTAACTACCAATAGCAAGAAATATAATTTGAGTTGGTTTTAACAAAGAAAATAGTTTATTATTACACCTCATTTTACGATTACCAATTTTGTAACGGTCCTTTTATCATTAGTTTCTAATGAAAGAAAATAAATACCGGCATTCTGATATGCGTTAATAAAAGTTTTTACAACCTTGCCTGATAAATCATAAAGCACAA
>JBDRUR010000083.1:0-5637 GCA_039801485.1 Caldifarciminota bacterium | reverse complement strand
ATTTAAGGCGGATATTATTTGTAATGATGACAAAAAGCGATATCGAATTAAAAGTTTATTTGATACTTATATCAAAAAAGTTACCCGAGAATTAAACAAAAGTTGGTGTCTATCGGTTTTTGAAGACAACGCCGGCATAATTGAATTTGACGAGAAGTTTGGCATTGCCTTCAAAGTCGAAACACATAATCACCCATCAGCGCTCGAGCCTTATGGCGGTGCAGCAACGGGCATTGGCGGTGTTATCCGTGATTGTTTAGGCTGTGGTCTTGGCGCCAAGCCGATCTGTAATACTGATGTCTTTTGTTTTCCGCCACTGAATTTCCCCAAGCAACAACTACCCAAAGGTGTTCTTCATCCCAAGCGGATAATCGAAGGTGTTACCTTGGGCGTGCGCGACTATGGTAACCGTCTGGGCATTCCGACTGCCAATGGTGCAATCAATTTTCATTCGGGTTTTATTTGCAATCCCTATGTTTATTGTGGCACGGTCGGAATTATTCCAAAAACAAAAATAAAAAAGAAAATCAGAGCTGGTGATTTAATTGTCTTAATTGGCGGTAAAACCGGCCGCGACGGCATTCACGGGGTTACTTTTGCTTCTTTAGAACTTGCCAAAGACACGAAACGAATTTCTTCACAAGCAGTGCAGATTGGCAATCCCATCGAAGAAAAAAAGGTCCTTGATTTGATGCTTCAAGCCCGCGATTTAAACTTATATAATGCAACTACTGATTGTGGCGGCGGTGGTCTTTCGTCAGCAATAGGCGAACTTGCCAAAACCGGTGCGGTCGTTAATTTAGAAAAAGTTCCATTAAAATATGCTGGTCTCAGTTACACTGAGATTTGGATTTCTGAATCCCAAGAAAGAATGGTGTTATTTGTTCCAAGACAAAAAATTAAAAAACTGCTCAAACTTGCCAAAATTCACAATGTCGATGCGACGGTCATTGGTAAAGTCACTGATACCAAAAAATTACAGTTAAAATATTATAACCAAGTAGTCGGTGATATTGATTTAAATTTCTTACACAACGGATTGCCAAAATTGACGCTTAATGCCAAAATCGTCGCAAATGACAAATGGAAAATCGTAAATCGCCATATGTCTAAGGCGATAAAACAAAAAGCGCCGGACTATAATCAAAAAATCTTACAACTAATTTCAAACCACAATGTTGCAAGTAAAGAATGGGTTGTTCGGCAATATGACTTTGAAGTTCAGGGTAAAACCGTCATCAAACCATTCATTGGCATTCAAAAAGTAACGCCATCAGATGGCTGTGTTATCCAACCGCTTCCTGAATCCAAAAAAGGGATAGTAATCACCTGCGGTATTGCGGTGGAATATCACCGATCGCCGTATTGGATGTCAGCATCAGCAATTGACGAAGCAATCCGAAATGCGGTAGCATTGGGTGCCGACCCGAATAAGATTGCCTTGCTGGACAACTTCTGCTGGGCTTCGCCCGAAGATGCCAAAACACTCGGCGATCTGGTTTTGGCCTGTCAGGCATGCTATGATTTTGCCAAACAATTCCAAACACCATTTATTTCGGGCAAAGACAGTTTATACAATGAATATCAAGGCCCGGATGGTAAAAAAATCATCCCACCATCGGCTTTATTAATATCGGCGATTTCGGTAATTGACAATATTGACCAGACAGTTACTGCTGATTTCAAGGCTATTAATGAACTAATCTATATCGTCGGAAAAACTTTGCCGGAATTTGATGTGCCCAAGGTCTTTCCAAAATACGCCAAAAAAATTTTTCAGGCAATGCATCAAGCAATCAAAAAACGATTAGTTACGGCGTGCCACGATATTTCATCTGAAGGCATGGCAATCGCTCTTGCCGAAATGACCTTTGCCAACTCAATCGGCACCGAAATATTTTTGGCAAATTCACTTGATACCGATACCTGGCTCTGCTCAAAATCTAACAGCCGATTTATCTGCTCAGTACCAATCGCCAACCAAAGAAAATTTGAATCACTAATGAAAGGCATACCATTTACGCTCATTGGCAAAACTAACAATACTGGCCAATTAAAAATTTACAATAACCAAAACCAGCCAATTGTAAATCTGAGCATCGACCAGCTGTTCAGTGCCTGGCAACAAAGTCCATAAACAAACTGAGCATAATTGCTTTTTAGAATTGCCATGCAACAATATCCTCTAATATGTCTTTGCGTGATGCGAAGCATAGTGACGAGATTCTGAATCAAGTTCAGAATGACAAAATGGTGTCGGAATGACAGAAAAGACAAGAATGTAACGCGCCTTTAGTCGCCCACAACAACCGCTAAAATCTTAGCGACTTTAAGCTAATTATTGACAAATCAAAGATTTAGACTTATTATTACCATAGAGGGGTATTTTATGGAAGAACGCCCAATCGACGAGCAAGTAATTCATCAGGAAGTAATAACATTGTTAAAAAAATCAGTTTACAATTATCCCAATGCCACTCATCCATCATTATTAACATTAACTAATCATCCGTTAAAAACCAAAGCAATTTATGACGAGGTTAATAATGAACTTTTCCCAGACATTATTATTATTAATACCGCACTAAATAAAATTGTAATGATCGGCGAAGTTGAAACATTCTCCAGCGTCAATGAAAACGAAGTTGACCAATGGCAGAAATTTGCAAACCTTAAAACTACTTTTTATATATTTTATCCCAAGGGGTTATATAACAAGGTCAGAGATTTATGTAAAGACATCTCGGTTTCTGGTTTTTTTGAGTATAGTAAAGAAGGTACGCGTTATATTATTGCCCGCAAATGGCCATTTTAAGCTCAAACAACTAATAACACCAATTCCAGTAAAAAGAATAGCACGGCAAAAAAGAATGATAAAAGACTTAAATCAGTTATTTTGCCTTCAATATTATTAATTACTTTAACTTTAGCATCTTTAAGAAGTTTGACATCAATCCTGGACAAATCACCTTCATCTGGGAAGACATTGACTGCCAAGGTATTATTGCCTAATGACCAAAATCCCGAAGAATCCGGGATTAACATTTGCTTTTGGTTAAGAAAAATTTTTAGGGGCTGGTCAAAAAAATCTGCTTTGTCTGTAAGTCTGATGGTATCGCCAACAAAATAAGCTGGTTTTAGTTTCTCAAGAGTCAAATAAGAAAATATCCGATGGAACAATGGCAAAAATTGGGCCTTGAACATAAAATTGGTTGTGTTAATGTCAAACTTACTTAACGCCACAATACATCTTTCTTTCGGCATTATCAGAAAAGGACTGCCGGTTGAAAACCGCGCAAGAACATTTTCATCGTGTTTCTGTTCTTTTGGTTGGTAATATGAAAAGAATTTGGCAGAACTTAAATCGTTTTTTGAAAACACTTCTAAAATCGGCGAAAGAGTATCAATTTGCCCAATTGTCCAAAAACCGGTAGCGCTAACCTGAGTTGAGCCATCAGCCAGAAATGAACTTTCAAGATCCAATCCCAGAATCATTGGCCATCGCTTCTCAGTTATTTCGTTATTGAAACTGATAAAAAGTCCGCCACCGTCTTGCAAATAACTTCGTATCCTTTGCCAGTCGGCATACGATAAATTTGTTGGTGAAAATAGACCAATCGCTTTATAACCTTTTAAGTTTATTTTTGACAATGTTTTAAATGGACTAGTGGTAACGTCAAAATTGCCTTGTCTAAGCGCACGTTCAACATAGTAAATATCGTTCTCATTCTCGTATAGTAAAAGTAGCGGCACTTTATCAGCAACGGTAATCGTCCAATAACAGACATCATCAAACCGTAATGAATCGGCCTCGGCTTCGGCTTTCAACCGATACTGACCGGGCTTATTAATCTCGTAGTCGAATATTATCTCTTTCGTTTCTTTTGGTTTGGTCTCAACGACCAATTCCTGACGGCTCTCGATTGTTTGATTGCCATCGGTTTCTGCTTTCCCAGAAACAGTTAAGGCGACTTTCCTCTTTTGATTTTTAAAAGAATAGTTTTTTAGCGACAGTTTTGGTTTTGATGAGATATCAGCAGTGATCAGACTCGGGCTAAGGGTAAGATCAACAATCCCAACATTTTCGAGTGTTGTTGCATTTCCGCAATCAATTATTGTAATCGGCATTTGTTGCGGCATATCCTTTATATATCTTATAATTGGTGCCAGGGCACGCGCTTGCAGGTCGGTAATAATATAAATCTCAGCCGGCTCATTGTTTGCGATGTTCACCGCATTTTCAAACGCCGATTGTAATGTTGCATGCGAATACGAGATTGCAATGGTATCAATCAGCTTCATTAACCCGGTCAAATTATTGGTCAATTCAGTTTTTACTTTACCCGAACTGGTAATAACTGCAGATTTCGAGTTTTTTTTAAGTTGAGAAATCAGCGACCGGGCCGATTGTTTAGCCTTGAGAAAGGTTGTACCATAGCCCATACTGTATGAGTCATCAAGAATGATAATTCGCGTTGCCCAAGTCGGTCCTGATTGGGTTCTTGAACGAATATACGGCTTAAGTAACGACAACAGCAAAAAGAAAATAAAAAAGGTTCGCAGAACGAGTAATAATATCTCTTTCAGTTTAAACCAAGAAAAAGTTTCACGTTTTGATTCAGTTAAAAAAAACAGCGATGAGTAGGCTTGTTTTTTTAACCGATATCGCTGAATAAGATGAATAATTATTGGAATCGCAGTGAAAAGCAATAAAAACCAAAGCGATGGTTGGCCAAGTCCTAACATAGCGCAGTTATTGCAGTCTTTTCCGTTTCTGTAAGTAACTCAGTAGTGCAAAATCCAGTGGCATATCAGTAGTTATAAGATGGTAATCAATCAAGTGCATTCGACATCTTCTCTTAAAATCGGAAAAATAATCAGCGATTGACTTTTGATAATGTTTTCTAATTACTCGCGGATCTAAGGAAATTTCCTTGGCGGTTTCTAAATCCTTTAAGATTAATGGTTGGTTAAAGGCAAAATTTATTTCATTTTTATCAAGGATATGGAAAACTAAAACCTCGTGTTTTTTATGGCGAAAATGCCTCAGTGCGGTAATAATTCGTTCTTTGTCATCAAACAGATCTGAAATAATGATAACCAATCCGCGTCGTTTAATTCTTTCCGCAAGTTGGTGAAAGCAGTTTGCCAAATCGGTTTCACCACCGGTCTTAATCTTATCAATTGCCCCGAACAAAACTGATAGATGGGTTGGTGTTGAACGTGGCGGAATGTAGTCGTTTATTTTAGTAGTAAAGGTTAATAAACCAACACTGTCACGTTGTTTTATTAATAGATACGCCAAACTCGCCGCAAGACAACTACCGTATTCAATCTTGGTAACCTTGTCCGATGTGTAGGACATGGAATTAGAAGCATCAAGTAGGATATAGGCTTTAAGATTAGTCTCTTCTTGGTATTCACGGACATAGAACCGGTCGGTCTTGGCATAAATTTTCCAATCAATACGTTTTGGTTCGTCACCGGGCATATAAGTGCGATATTCGGCAAATTCACAAGAAAATCCTTTGAATGGACTACGATGCAGACCGGTTAGGAAACCTTCAACAACTAAGCGCGCTTTCAAGTCAATCCGTTTAAGTTTTGTTAAGACTTCTGGGAGCAGTAATCGCTGAG
>JBDRUR010000082.1:0-5687 GCA_039801485.1 Caldifarciminota bacterium | reverse complement strand
GATATTCCTTACATTAGCTACCCTTTTACAAATATTATTAAGAATGATACCATTTGCCAAGTGCGATGTGCCTATAAAAGGTCTAACACCTGGGTTATTGACACTATCTGGAAAAAAGCGCCGTTAGAATCAAAAATTCCTTATCATACGCGTATTGCTTTTGATATTAATAATGTGCCATATGTTGCGTTCAATTTGTATCGAGGAACAACATATACCTGGTTAAACTGTGCTCGCTATAATGGTTCAACTTGGGATATAGTAGCAGATAGAACTTTTACTGACCGTCTCAAGATTTATGGGTTTAAAGTTGATAATATTGACCGTATTCATTTGGTTTATTACCGTAACGCTAATCTCGGTGTCTATTATGCACTAATCAAGAATAACATTTGGACTATCGAATTAGTTGCTGGTAGCGGACTTCTTGAAAATCTTGGTGATTTAGCATTATATCATAATCAACCGCATATTGTAATTAGTGCTATCCAGAGTGTTCCACGTTATTTTTACAAGATAAATAATATGTGGCAGAGTGAAATTATTGCTTTTGACGATATGTTATCACCTTCATTATTCATTGACAATATTGGCAATCCCCATATTAGTTTTCTTTGGTGGGGTTTTGCGCTTGCCTATGCTCGAAGAACAGCATCAGGAATTGAAGCACAAAACCGTTATCCGCTTTTGGCTGACCGCATTCCGCTAAAGATTTATTCCAACCCGGCAACATCCGTTATTTATGTCCGTGCGCCGTTTTCCGTTGATAAAGTGACAATCTATGATGTGACCGGTAAAGTTGTAAAAGAGATGCTGAATCAAATTCAGCATGACAATACCGTGCAGATTTCACTGGACGGCATTAAGAATGGCGTCTATTTTGTGAAGGTGAATGATGTGATGGTAAAAGAGAAGTTGATAATTACAAAGTAATAACATATATTTATCAATAAAACCATGGGAGATTGCTACGCCCCCTTCAGTCGCACGCAAATGACAACAGCGCGTAAAGTCATTGCGAGGAATGTAAATGACGAAGCAATCTCTAAGAACAAACCTATTGACAGTAATTATTTGTATTATACAATAATTTAAAGGCAATATGAATATTCTCTTTTTGTTTATGAATATCCAAGTCGTAATTAATATCCATAGTATAAAGAAAATTTATGGTCAGTAGCAAACATACAAAATAAATAGATATAGGAGGAATTTATGAATAAAAGATTTATTGCCCCCCCCAAAAAAAACTTAGTAATTATCGTATTATTATTAGTTATTACCCTTCCCCTTTCAGCTTTTGGACCGTTTCAGGTTCAACACTTACCAAATCAATTTACTTTCTATCAACAGCAAGGATTTGATAGAATTCGCGCCCGAGATTTTATTATGCAAGGAAGACCAGGAACACCAGAACTACCGGTTAAATATTTACACTACATAATACCGCCAAATATGAAAGTTAACTCTATAAGAATATTATCAAGAACAATCACCCAAATACCGGGTTCTTGTTATATTTATCCTGCTCAACCAATAGTCCCTTTATGCAGTATTCCGTCTTGGGTAGGACCAGATTCAACCATTTATAATTCTGATTCTTTATTCCCCAATAAGTTTGTTGAAATTGCTAACACCGGTGTTTTTGATGGTGCGCGTTTGGTGACGGTGGCTGTCTATCCTTTGCAATATCGGCCAAGAAGTAGACGGATATTTTTAATCAACAATATTTCTTTTGAGTTTAGATTTGAACCGACCTCAATACCTGATAGGGCGAATGTTAGAGGAATTAACGGTCAAAAAATATATGAGGCAATATTAAAAACGGTCGTTGAAAATGATGCTGATATTCCGATTTATTATCAACCGCCGATGCTTATTCCTGAAGAACCGCCAGAACAACCACCTGGGGGCTTTTTTCCTTCTCAATATACAATAATAACTGCCGATGAACTAGTCCCTTACTTTTTTCCTTATGCAAATTGGTTAACTGATAAAGGAGTGCCAGCATCAGTCGTGAAATTAAGTAATGTGCTTCGATATTGGAATGGTGTTGACGATGCCGAAAAACTGAGGAATTACATAATTGATGCCTATAAAAATTACGGCACGATATGGATTCTTCTTGGTGGCGATGCCGACATAATGCCATTTAGATATGGTTGGGCGGATACCTTTGATAGATATGATTTGATAATACCTTCAGACTTATATTTCTCAGACTTAAATGGTGAATGGGATTATGATGATGACAATCGTTGGGGTGAACCACTTCATGATAGAGTTGACATTTATCCAGAAGTTTTTGTTGGAAGGATTTTGTGTCGAAATCCTGAAGAAGTAACACATTGGGTCAACAAAATCTTGTATTATGAACAATTTGGAAGTTCGGACTTAAGACTTTTTGAACAAACCGCTTGGATTTATGATTCTGAACCTTATTTTGCGCCCAATCCTGTGATTTTTGAAATTTTTCCGCCATATTTTAATCATTATCATTATGATGGCGTTGGTGCTGATATCGGAGTTAATGCACTGAGTTATGGTTTTGGTTTCTATCATATATATGAGCATGGAGACCCAATATCTTTTATTTCAAATGCTATCAATGGACCTCCACCAGAGGACTGGAAAATTTATGCTTACTGGAATAGACCGCCTTGTCAAGAAGTTGCCGGTTTAAATCATTTAGAAAGTACCTATAAATATTATGTCGTCTACTCACTCAGTTGCGAAAATGCAGCTTTTGACCTATGCGATACTACTATTGCTGACGGCTTTATTGATACTTATGAAAATAAAGGTGCTGTAGCATTTCTTGGAAATACAAGACTTGGCCTGCTAAACCATGTTCAACCAATTTCAGGACCTTCTCCTGAACTTCATTATACATTCTGTAAGTACTTATTTAATGATGAAATGTATCAATTGGGAACTGTAGAAGCATGGTCAAAAGTAAATACTTATAATCCTAGTCTTCCATATGAGTTGCTAAAACGCTATTGGTATGTGTGCCATTCGCATAATCTTTTTGGCTCACCAGAAATGGAGCCATGGATAATTTATCCTAACACTATGATTATTGAACATCCAGCCACTATACCAGTCGGTGTTTCATTAAAATTTGTGGTTAGAGTAACAGATGAAAATGGAAATGCGTTGTGTTGTACCAGAGTTTGTCTTAATAAACCGGGTGATATCTATGATGTAAGTTTTACTGGAAGAAGCGGAATCGTAGTTTTTAATATTTGCCCTGAAACTGAAGGAGAGATAAAAGTCACCTGCTTTCGTCCTCGACAGAGTCCTAATCAATACATTCAATATCTACCAAGCCAAACAATCTGCAGAGTTGAAGGTAAAAGTTCAAGTGGTGGACAAGCCCAAATTAATTCTCATTTATTTCCCAAAGAACTCACGCTATCAGTTTCATCACCGATCTTATCTTCAAAAAATCTAATAATTTTTTATAGTTTGCCTAAACAGGGGAGAATTAAACTTATGCTTTATGACATAACTGGGAAAAAGATAGTGTTACTGAAAGACAGCAAACAGGAAGCCGGTTACTATTCAGAAACGTTCAACTTAAACAAACTAAGTATTAGAAGCGGCATATATTATCTTTTAATTGAATCTGGAAAAGATAAAAAGTTAAGAAAACTCGTCTTAATAAATTAAGGGGTGAAAGATGAAAAAATTAATCTTATTAATTAGTTTTTTACTAATGCTGAAAATACAGCTATTAGCCCAAGAATGGACAGTTCAGCAAATTGACGACGGTTATATCGAAGATACATCAATTGCCATTGATACCCAAAACTTAGTGCATATTGGTTATATTGCCAATGGATTGGTAAAATATGCCAAGTGGAACGGAATATTTTGGGAATACGAAACAATTGATACTTCCGGATATTATATTTATATTAATGAAATAAAGATCGGCATTGACAAAAGAAACCAGCCACATATAGTTACCTGTTTACATTTACATGATAGCACTATGCAAGTAAAATATGCATATCGGCGTGATTCAATCTGGCATCTCGAAAAGGTTGATAGCCTTGGTTGCCCCATTACATTATTTACAAATTGGCCACGCCGTATTGATATGGCAATCGATAATAACTGCATCCCTCACATTGTCTATCCATGGTTGAATATTACTGATTCAGTATGGGAACTTCGTTACGCCTATAAAAATGATGAATGGGTTGTGCAAACAATATTGAGACTGCCATTCACTAATTGTGCAATTTATGCTGCCAAAATTGCAATTGATACTGCCAATTATCCGGTCATCAGTTATAGCATTTCTGATAAGGGCCGGCGTCAGTTATTTTGTTCTTTTTTTAATGGTTTAAGTTGGGATATCGATACAATTGTCGTAACAGAGGCGAAATTTCCGATATCAATAATAATTGACCGGATGAACCTCGTGCATCTTCAATATATGGCGGGATTATCTATTCGTTATGCAGTTAAAGAAAACAACTGCTGGCAGCACTCAGGAATCATCGCTATTAGTGGTTCGCCGATTAGAGGTGATATGGCTTTGCTAAACAATGAACCTCATATGGTTGCAAGTTCCTACTTTGGTGGTTTGCAATATAAATATAAACTTGGCAATAATTGGTATTGGGATTATGTGCCGATACCATATTGTGGGCTTCATCCATCACTTGAAATCGACCAACAAGGAACAAGACATCTAAGTTGTTCTTCAACTGATTATGATTTACTTTATGCAACAAAACCTAACTTAGGAATTGAAGAGAAAAATGTTGGGCGGACGCCGATATCATCAGAACTTTCTTTATCGGTCAATTCTCCGGTTTCGCAGTCTAAGCTTAAAATCTCTTATGGCTTGCCTAAAAATGCAAGAGTAAAACTAACGCTTTATGATTTGACCGGTAGAGCAATAAAAGTTCTTATTGATGAATATCAAAATGCTGGTTACTACAATAACAGTTTGGATTTGCAAAAAGAACAACTCACAAATGGCGTTTACTTTCTCGGTCTCGAATTGGATAAAGATAAAAAGTTTAAGAAGATAATTTTAATAAAGTAAAAATAAAAGTTAGTTACTACCGACCTTAATTAGTAATTATGGGCAGATAAAATATGATAAAAAATGAATAAAAATATATTATTGATACCTTTTTCTTTTCTCTTAGCATTTAATCTTTTTGCACAAAATTGGATAATTCAATCGATTGGCAACGAGTATTATTGCCGGGATGCTTCAATCGCAATTGATGTCCAAAACTTACCTCATATCGCATATACTACCTATCATGATACCTTGCTTAAATATGCAAAACTATTAGGTAACACCTGGGAATGCCAATTTGTTGATTCTGGTGCCTTGATAATAAAAATATGCGTAGACGCTCATAATTATCCTCATATCGCGTATCTTGCTTTTAAAGGAATATTGTATTATGTTCGATACGCTTATTGGAATGGTTCGGTCTGGCAAATTATACCGATCGATAGCTTTTCGGGTAATATGCTTGGATTTGAGCGACAGCGAAATCTGGACATGGCATTAAGTCAAGAAGATATTCCTTACATTAGCTACCCTTTTACAAATATTATTAAGAATGATACCATTTGCCAAGTGCGATGTGCCTATAAAAGGTCTAACACCTGGGTTATTGACACTATCTGGAAAAAAGCGCCGTTAG
>JBDRUR010000081.1:0-5720 GCA_039801485.1 Caldifarciminota bacterium | reverse complement strand
ATTCACACCAAAATCAATTGTTCTAAATTTAACAGTCCAACCCAATAAAATTTGAGTAGTTTGAGTCGCTGACATCAACTCCTTATTTGCTAAATAGGGAAAAACATTAGCATACAAAGTATCGAAAACAACCGGTTGAAGATTATTATAACCAAAATCAATTGCGGTAATAAAATCAGTAATACCGTACCCAAGATTTAGTTTGCAGTTTAATGCCTTAGGACCAAAATTATTGTTATGATAAAAAAAACTATAATTAAATGTCGGTTTAACATAAAAATTATTAAAGAGCATCATCAAATGTGCTATGCCCGCTGATGAGTAATATTGAGCTTTTTGGGGATTATCAAAGTCAGTTTGCAATGAATTATCGGTCCTGATATTAATAATACCGACTTTGGTTGGCTTATTGAAGGAACCATTAAATCTTGATAGAACAAATCTATTATTGACGATATCCTCATACTCCCAGAAGCATAGTTGGGTATTAAAAAACAGTCCGCTATTATTAATAAACCAGACTGGTTGATAACCAAATCCAAAGTTATAATATTTCCGGTCTTGTCGCTTTTTGAAAATTGACGCCCAGTTAATTTCTTGCCAACTGTTTTTTTTTAGCCAACCGAGATCGACCCGACTGTTTCCATAGAAATAAGCGCTATAATCACGATTTTTTTGCATAAAAGTATTTAATTTTACCAAAGTCTTTTTACCAATCAAACGGTGGTATTTTATATCGCTACCGAATATATCTCCTCCAAAAAGTCTTAAAAAAAATGTATCAAGCTTACCTGGAACAATTAATGTATCCGGATAAAAGAGTTCAATTTTTTTAAGTTTCTCGATCGGTAATGGTGGCAATGTTTCGGCTAAAGCGACTCGAAAATCAATTATGGCAAAAACCCCGATAACTAAGAATAAAATTTTCCGTGGTCGAGCCGGCATCAATTGTTTAATTTGAATGGCGGATAGAAGATTTTTTTCTCAGTAACTATGCCAGAAATCAAACTCGCCGGGGTAATATCAAATGCCGGATTAAATACATCAGCCGATTTTGGAGCAATCAATTTTTTACCAACATAAATAACTTCGTTCTTATCCCTTTTTTCAATGACGATTTCTTTACCATTATTTAAGTTTAAATCCAAACTTGATGTTGGTGCCACGACATAAAATGGCACTTTAAAATAATGGGCAGTAATCGCTAAAGTTAAAGTGCCAATCTTATTAGCAACATCACCATTTTGGGCAATTCGGTCAGCACCGACCAAGACGATATCGACATTAGGCATAACTGTTGCCATCATATTATCGGTAATCAAGGTATAGGGGATTTTTGCCTTGGACAATTCAAAGGCAGTTAGCCGCGCACCTTGCAATAGCGGTCGCGTCTCTAAAACATAAACTTTAACCCTTTTGCCCTGTTTAACTGCCGTATAAATAACACCTAACGCGGTGCCGATACCAACAGTGGCTAACCAACCAGTATTACAAATCGTCATCACGGTCATATTATCCTTAATAAGATTGGCACCGATTTCCCCAATCTTGAATGTATTACTCTCTTCTTCTCTTTCAATTGCTTTTGCCTCCGAAATTAAAGATTTAACCAAATCTTTAGTTGCTATCTGGCAATTATTAATTACGGCAAGCATACGGTTGATTGCCCAACTTAAATTAACCGCGGTCGGCCTTGCTGACCTAATTTGTTCGGCAACTTTTGTTAGATACCGACGATTACAATTTTTTATCGCTGCCAACACTAAGCTATAGGCACCGGCAATGCCAATTAATGGCGCACCTCTAATCTGCAAATGCTTAATCGCCGATATAATCGCTTCATAATTTCGCAATTTACGATAAACTATTTTATTGGGTAATTTTGTTTGGTCTAAAATAACTAACTGTTGACACTTAAAAAAAAGTGCACGCACTTTTATATTTGATATAATTAAACGGGGACAGTTACAAATCTTACTAACACCAGTATTGGGGTTAGTTTTATTGGCTGTCCCCTTAATTTATTTTAATTGTATTATTTTACCAATGCTTTAAATTCTTTGCCAGGGCGAAATACTGCTTTTTTCTTTGCTGGGATATTAATCTTTTCACCAGTTGCCGGGTTGCGACCAACTCTTGCCTTTGTCTTTCTAATCATAAATGTGCCAAATCCGGGAATTGCAACTTTATCACCTTTTTTCACTGCGGTCATCACCGTATCAATAAAGGTATTTAAAAATGCCTCAGCCGTTGCTTTAGTCGTATCCACACCTTTCGCCAATCTTTCCACCAATTCACGTTTAGTTATCTTTGCCATTTCGTTTCACCTCCCTTCTGTTATAAAAAAATTCAATCTTATTTTCATTAACTTACTAACATTCATGGTATTACTATAAATAAAATATTCCATCTGTCAATAGCAATCTTTATATTATCTCATCAGCGACAACTTATTTCACAATTAACAATTTATATAACTGGTCAATTTGATTATTCAATTTAATCCAATATACGCCAGTCGATAGATTGAGCGGAGTCTGTTGGTCAATTCGTTTTACTAACTTGCCGGAAATATCATAAATTAACATCTCAGCTTGACTAAACTTTGGCACATTTATCAAGGTTTGATAATTAGTAATTAGTTGGTAATTTCGAGTTGCCGATTTTTGATTAATTGTCGGGTCTGAGAAACCAACATTCAGATAGCTATTAATTTTTGATGCTTCGGGAATATATCGCCAAAAATCACTAGTTTTACTACCGCGTAAACAATAGACAAATCCTTGAGCAAAAGCAATCGCACTACCGCCGTTAACTATTTGCGGTGTCGAATCCAGTTCTTGCCATTTATCAATTGAATTATATTTATAGAACTTTCGGGTTTTACCACTGGCAAGACAATAGATATTAACGCCGTCTGATGTTAAACTTGCACCCTTCTTAACTTTACTAATCGGAACTGACTCTAAAATCTGCCAGTTATTATCAAGAATTGAATAGCGATAAAAATCTCTTTTTGTTCCGCGTAATGCATATAGATAACCGAAAGTATCGCTGGTTAATGCACAACCAGTTTTTATTTTTACTGGGATGCCTTTAATCCGTTGCCATTGATTGTCGACGATTGAATATCGAAAGAAATTGGTATCACCGGTAAGACAATAGATGTAGTTTTGATAACTACAAAAACCAGTGCTGGTCTTAAGTTTTATTGGAATTGACTCTGCCTGGTGCCAGGAATTCCCAGCAATCGAATATTTGTAAAAGTATTTTTTATTACGCGTCAACACATAAATCGTCTCATTATTACCATAAGCAATACCCAAACCGGATTTTGGTTTTATTGGAATGCCAGATTTTCTTTCCCAGGCATTACTTGTTAAGTTATAGGCATAAAAACTACTATCCGATGCGCGTAGACAATAAAGATGACTGTTATTATCATAACACAGGACCGTGCCGGTCATTTTAATAACTGTCGGAAATGGGGTTAATGTCTGCCAAACATTAGTGGTTCTAATTGTAAATTCACTATAGCAAGTATCGTTACTCAAATCATCATCATTGGCTAAACAGGTATAGGCAACAGTCTGATAAGTCCCGGAACTCAAGGTACAAGCCGGAAAATTAACAATCGTATCGTTGCCGGCTAAAACAATCGTGGTATCTAATTGCTCGTAACTTGTGCCTTCAATTTTAAAAACCACCGGAATTGTCTCTAAATAGGAACCAAAATTTTTAACTTTCGCTTTTGGAAAAACAATACTATCAAAATTAATATCAATTGGCGCTAAAATTTGAGTAACACCAACATCATGGGTAGTATAAATCTGCGGTCCTGAGACATCATCTAAATAAACACCAACGCCAATCGGTTGCCAGGGATATAAGACAATATAATGAAACGCAATATAGACAATTGAATCAACATAAGGCCGCAAAGAAATTTTTGCTTGTTGATAAGAAGTATTATTAAACCGTTTTGCCCAGATAACTCGGTTAAAATTATTAACGGTTGCGCCTTTGAATGAGATTCTCACCTCCATTGTCTCAGTCGTTGTTGAAGCTGACCGATAATAAAACCTTAAAGTATCGTCGGTGGTGACAATTAATCTTGGCGTGATTAACCAATCATCATTAGTCAAATCATACTCAGAATAAAAACAGGCAGCACAACCCGGGGCAGTATTATATGCCGAGGTGTTTCTTAACCAGGTATTGGTGCTACTACCGTCGTTATTAATAATTGACCAACCCTCAGGTGGAAAAATGATATTAGAAAAAGACTCGTTTAGTTGTGCCCATAAAAATGTTGAAAATAAAATTAAAATTAATAACACTTTTTTGGTCATATCGCCCCCTATTTTTATTTTTTTATTTATAGTAATAGTATAAAAACTTCTAAAACTGTCAATATCTTTTAATTGTTACTTAGGTGTTCTTGACTAATTTTGCTTTGCTTATTATAATTTTAATTATGACTAATTTCAGTAGAAAAATATTATTGCTCATCACTTCTTTTTTTATTTTTACTACCCTTTTATCTGCTAAGCCTGTTTTAACGCAACCTTTTGCTGAGTATCCAATTTATGAAACAAAACTCCCAAACGGCTTACGGGTGGTCATTTATGTTGACAGTTCGACGCCGACCGTTTCTACGCAAATCTGGTATAATGTTGGCTCAGTCTATGACCCACCAGGTCGGTCTGGACTTTCTCATTTACTTGAGCATATGGACGGTACCAAGCATTACAAACCCCGAGAAATCTCAGCATTAGTTGATGCTTATGGTGGCGAGGATAACGCCTTTACCTCTAATCTTTATGTTTGCTATTGGGTCGATTTAGCCAAAGATTATTATGAACTCGCCTTAAAATTAGGCGCCGAACGCATGACTAATCTTTTAATTCCAGAAGAAAAATTTCAATCTGAACGACTGGTCGTGATGGAAGAACGGCGGTTGGGTGAAAACGAACCCGATGATGTCTTATGGGAACAGTTCAACCTCTTAGTTTATAAATTACATCCTTATCGCCATCCAATCATTGGATGGATGTCGGAAATTAAAAACATTACCTTAAAAGACTTAATTGACCATTATCACCGATATTGGACACCAGCCAATGCTGTCTGTGTCATTGCTGGTGCGGTTAAGCCTGACGATGCCTTAAATAAAGTCATTAAATATTTCGGCAAGATTAAATCAAAGCCGGTTAGTCATCCAACATTTATTGAACCCGAGCAGCAAGGTGAACAGCAAATGACCATTTATAAAAAGGTCTCTTTCCCGTCAATTGTCATCGGTTATCGCACCATTGACCAATTAAATGCCGACTATTATCCATTAGAGGTATTAGAGGCATTGCTTGCTCAGGGTAAAGACTCACGACTTTATAAAAAACTAATATTAGAAAAACAGTTTGCTTTACGCGTGTATGCCTGGAACGATATTGAACGTGATTATGGCACATTTAACTTTTATGCCGTGCCAATTACGACCGAGTTTGTCGATTCGGTAAAACAGCTAATTGACGAGGAGCTGGTTAAATTAAAATCTCAAGGCAAAGACTCGATTACTGATGAAGAGATGCAACGCGTAAAAAATCAGGTGATTGCCAATGAAATCTATGCTCAGGACCGCAGTCGGGGTGTTGGCTTTCGTATTGGTCGGACACTAATCACCACTGGTGATTTAAAAGATATGATTGAATATCCGAAAC
>JBDRUR010000080.1:0-5986 GCA_039801485.1 Caldifarciminota bacterium | reverse complement strand
TAGTTATTATTTACATAAATAGTTTTTAATGACATTTGATTTAGTGTTATCGTCCCGGTCTTGTCAGCACACAAAACTGTTGCAGCACCAAGAGTTTGGATTGCTTGTGCTTTTCGTGTTAAGACATTTTGTTTAGAAAGTCGCCAGGCGCCTAGTGCTAAAAATATTGTAAAGACCACCGCAATCTCTTCAGGAAGCACCGCCATTGCTAAGGCAATGCCGACCAAGAAGGCATTTAACCAAGTTCCCCGGAAACTGCCGTAGATTACAACAATGACTGCGCACAAAATCAACCCGACAGTCAAAAAATTTTTAATCAGTTGTTTTGACTGTTTTCTGAATGGGGAATCAAAATTATCCAAAGTCTTCAACTCGCGGATGGCGGTGCCGATTTTACCGATCTTGGTATTAATTCCAATTGCTTTAACTTCAGCAATACCGGTGCCCTTAATTACTAATGTCCCGGCGAAAACCCAAGATGATGATTCACTTTGTCCCGTTGTTTTGGGGAATTTTATAACTGGTTGCGATTCACCGGTTAAAAGCGACTCGTCAACCAAAAGATTTTGGCTAGAAAATAATACCGCATCTGCCGGCACACGGTCACCTTCGTTTAAAACAATAATGTCACCGATAACTACTTCTCGCCCAGCAAGTCGTTTATGTTGGCCATCTCTAATTACTAACGCCCGCGGACTGGATAAATCTCTTAACGCCGACAAGGTGTGTTCAGTTTTATATTCTTGATAAAATGTGATTGCTAAAATTACAACAACAAAACAGAGTAACACCAGGGCGTCTTGTAAATTTCCAAATATTAAATAAACCGCCCCGGTAGATAATAATAGCAAAAACATTGGTTCTTTTATTGTTTCAATAAGAATTGCTAAAACACCTTTTTGTTTTAAATAAGGCATATCATTATACCCATCACGTTTTAATCTCAGCTGGGCTTCTTGTTCCGATAATCCTAACTTGGTCATATTTAAATTTGCTTTATTTTGCTTAACTTAATAATTTTAATAATTAACAGTGGTTAACTTTTGACAGTTTGGGCAAAAACGCGTCCGCCGATTTTGAATCTTTGCAAACTCAATTGGCGTTTGGCAAATTCGACAAGGTTGGCCTTCGCGTGCAAAAACAAATGATTGAAACTGATAAGTTCCTTCACTACCATTTGGTCTTAAATAATCTGAGACGGTTGTGCCCTTAGATTTTATGCCTGAGGCAATGACATGCTTTAATGCTTTAGTTAACTTCTTTATTTCACATTGGCTTAAAGTGTTTGCTTGCCGTAATGGATGAATACCAGCAAGAAACAATGCTTCGTCGGAATAAATGTTTCCGACCCCGGCAGCAATTGTTTGATTTAATAGTAAAGTTTTAATTGTGGCGGTGCGTTTTTTAATTTTTTGGGACAGATATTGAAAATTAAAATTTTTATCTATCGGTTCTAATCCCAATGTCTTTAACCCCTTTAAGACATCGGGGACATTATTATCTTTGATTAAATATATTCTACCCAAAACTCTCGGCTCAACAAACGATAAGATTTTTTTGTTTGAGAGATAAAATCGAACTCGCTCATACTTAGGCAAAATATGCTCGTCTTCTTTGAAAAGCAGAAGCTTTCCTGACAATCTTAAATGGATTATTAACGCGGCGGCATCAGATAAATTTAAAATAAGATACTTCCCTTTTCTTTGGAGTTGTTTGATTATTTTATTCTTAATATTTTTAACAAATGAATATTTTGAAGGATAACCGATACACTTGGGTCTAAAAACTTTAACGCCAACAATTCTTTTATTTATAACATATGGTTTTAGTTCATCACAAATTGTCTGCACTTCGGGTAGTTCGGGCATAACTTTTGGGTAATTATAAACCGTTAGAACAAAATGTCAACTGACTGTTTTTATTGCGCTTTGTCAAAGTCGAATTTTGCTATCTAAGGTCCTAGACGTATTGATTAAGAAAGTAAGATTATTTATTTTACTTTTTGGGGAAATATGTGCAAGGTTAAGTGCAGTTTTATGACTTCAGAAAAATAAAGGTTGACATATTGATAATTATACCTTATAGTGCAATCAATTAATGAGAAAATATATCTTTTTTTTATTATTTATTTTCCCAACTCTTATATTTTCTGCACGACTCAATGAAAGTTTTACCAGCACAACCTTTCCACCAATGGGCTGGCGAGTTATCAATAATGACGGCGGTTCTCAATTGTGGCGACGGGATACCGCAATATGTAAAACTCAACCAGCAAGTGCAGCATCGAGATTTGAAACGAGTGTTCGCTCTGATGATTGGTTAATAACATCAGCATTGATTGTTAATCAAAATGATTCTTTGTCATTTTGGTATCGAAGGCGATTTGGAAATTATGATACGCTTCGGGTCAAAGTTTCCTTAACAACCAATCATCCGGACAGTTTCAATTTTCTCTTATTAGAGAAACGAGTAACAAATGAGACATTTTCCCAAGAAAAGATTGCACTTAACAATTTTGTCAACGATACGATTTTTATTGCATTTATTCATAACGCACCGCCTAATCAAGGAACTTTATATCTTGACGATATTGTTGGTCCGGAGATGGTCGAGATTAGAGATGTTGGCGTTGATTCAATTCTGATGCCAAATTTTTGTTTCATTCGTCCGGTGGGTATCGGTTTGCAGCCAAAGGCAAAGATAACAAATTTTAGTAATGAAATTCAAAAAAATATTCCGGTTAGTTGTTCAATTATTGGCAATAGTTCTGGTTTGCTTTACATCGATATTAAATATCTTGATAGTTTATTGATTGACAGTTCAGCAATTATTACCTTTGATTCTTTTGTGCCGGTGATTGCCGAAAGTTGCTCAGTCAAAGTGAATACCTTTCTTGATAACGATATTAACCTTAATAACAATCGCAAGGTTTCGCGTATTGAGCTTATTCGCGGCCAATATACTGGCGGCCCAGATGCCAATTATTATTTTTGGATTGATTCTGATACCATTGGTGGCCCAATTTTTAATTGGCATGATATCTTTTATACCGGCGAACCGTTACCAACTGGTAGCGCTAATATTAGTTGGCCGATACCGATTGGCTTTGATTTTTATTATTATGGCCAGCCTAAATTTTGGTTTTGTTACTCGACAAATGGTTTTATTAGTTTTGAACAACTGTCATTGTCTTATGCCAATAATCAGCCAATACCGGCCTCAGATTTGCCCAACAGTATTATCGCACCATTTTGGGATAAGTTGTTTGTCTATAACGGGCGCCACCAACTTTTTGGTGCCGCACCTAATCGTTACAAAGTCATCCAATGGAATGCAGTTTGTAATCCTGCCGGGTCATATATGGATACCGTGATATTTCAAGTCATTTTGTATGAGAATGGTGATATTGTTTTTCAATATCAGCGGTGCGATAAACGGTTTGGTTTTGGTCAAGGAGAGTCGGCAACAGTTGGTATTGAAGATGATTATGGCACTTCTGGGCTGCAGTATCTTAATAATAGTTCGCCAATAGGCAATTTGTTAAGTGCCGGTCGTGCAATCAAGTTTTATCGGTCTTGCCATGATGTGATGGTCGATACAATTCTTACCTCACAGGTTGGTATTGGCGAGACGATTTCACCAACAGTGGTAATTAAAAATATCGGTAGTGAGGTTGAATCGGTACTGACCGTTGTCAATATCTTAGATGAACACTCATTGATTTATTCTGACTCAGCAATGATTTTTAACTTTTTACCATTAAACAGTTGCACTTTGAGTTTTAGCGATTGGATTGCCAATAATTATGGAATATATACGATTAAAGCCTGGACAATAAACGAAAATGATATGAATCCTGATAATGATACCTGCGAACAAACACTTGAAGTTTCAATCCCGGCACCGATATTATTAAGTCCGTTAAATAACTTTGTAACTAATCGTGATAGCATCACATTTAATTGGAGTGAGATTACTAATGCTATTCAATATCAAATAGAAGTTAAGCGTGGTTCATTAGTTGAGATTGACACGATAATTACTGATACGGAACTGGGACCATTACATTTTTCTGAAGGCAGTTATAGTTGGCGTGTGCGGGCAGGCACTTTGACACGCTGGGGTTTTTGGAGCGAAAGCTTTTCTTTTACGATTGATACCACACCGCCGTTAGCCCCAATTTTAATCAGCCCGGCACAAAATTGCACACTTTCAACTTCAATTTTTATATGGCAAAAAGTTAATGACGCCGCAAATTATCAAATTGTGATTAGTAAAGACCAGAATATTATAATTAATCAAATGACCGCTGATACAACTTTTGAGCCAAGCCAGTTCTTAGAAAACGGATGGTATTTTTGGAAGGTGCGTTGTCAAGATTTTGCTGGGAATTGGTCGTTATTTTCGCCGATTCAGTCTTTTTATATTTACACAGTTTTATGGCAACAAAAGGATACTATGCCGAGTTTGTTTAGTTATCGACCGGTTAAAGATGGTGGTTGTATCACGGCGCTTGGTAATAAATTATATGCTTTAAAAGGCAATAATACTCAGGATTTTTATGAGTATGATATCAACACCAATCAATGGGTCAATCGTAGTTTGTTCCCGTTTTATACCGAAAATTCCAATATTATTAAACGCAAAGTCAAGGCCGGTGCTGATTTAGTATCGGCCAACAACATGATTTTTGCTATCAAAGGCAACAACACTCGAGAATTTTGGGCTTATTATCCCAATTCAGATAGTTGGGCGCATAAGCGTTTTATTCCAAGTGTTAAGGGATTAAAAGCCGGTTCGAATTTGACATTTTATAATGGCAATATCTATTGTTTAGTTGGCGGTGGTTATGAATTTTATCGGTATGATATTGCCAAAGATAGTTGGTATGGTTTGTGTTCGGCACCAGCGGGCCGTAACAATCGCAAGTTTCGTTTTGGTAGCAGTATTGCTTATGGTGGCAATGGACGGATTTATGCTTTAAAAGGTATGAGCACTTATAATGAATTTTATTACTATGATATCAATACCAATAGTTGGGAAGAGCAAGAGAGTCTACCCTATTTTCACCCATTGATTCGGAAAAAAAGAACAGTAAAAGCCGGGGGCGGAATCTGTTATGACGGTGCTCAGAAAATTTACGCAATTAAAGGCGGTGGCGAAAATGAATTCTGGCAATATGATATTCTAACCAATCATTGGCAGGCACTGGAAACAATACCAAAATTACACAAAAGAAGTGTTGTGAAAAATGGTGCCGATATTACTTATGCTGATAATCGGGTTTGGCTACTTAAAGGCAATAAGACTAAAGAATTATGGGCGTATCAGACTTTTAGCACAAACCCAAAGACATCCGATAATCAAACAGGATATCTAACTAATAATAGCAAAATAACGATGACTCCCAATAATGGTGATATTAAATACAAACTCGTTTATTATCGAGAGAGTGACAAGCAGGCAGTTATAAAAAATATTCTTAAAAACAATAAAAACATTAAAGTCTTTGATATCCAAGGCAGGCTAATTTCAAATATCGCAGACCTACGAAACGGGGTATATTATATTATTAAGTATTAAATTTAGTCTTTACGTTTAGGGATTGCCACGGGTTGTGTTGCAACCCTTGCAATGACGGGTAGTAATTATTCTGTGATCTAAAGAAGTCATTTGGCACTTAATCTGATAATGCTGTCTGGATTTGTCTTTTCCTTTTGTCACCCCGCACTTGATGCGGGGTCTCTTTGTTGCCACAACGATGAGATTCTGTGTCAGGCACAGAATGACAAAATGGAGAGAGATTGCCACGGGTTGTAAAAGCGACAACCCTCTATTAGACTTATAATTAATATAGACTTATAATTAATAAATGTTATACTATCTAAGGACTGACAAAGGACTGACTAAGTCTACTGCTCCCTCAAGGTTTAAAACCTTATTTGCGAATCAGACCCAGTCCTTTTGTGGATAAAGCTATATGGAA
>JBDRUR010000079.1:0-5992 GCA_039801485.1 Caldifarciminota bacterium | reverse complement strand
GATAGCCCAGAGACCCCGCATCAAGTGCGGGGTGATAATCCTTTTTTGTCATTACTTTTCTTTGTCATTCTGAACTTGATTCAGAATCTCAGAGGCCCTGCATCAAGCGCAGGGTGATATCACGCAATAGACTAAAAATAAAAAATCGGGGGCTTTTAAAGCCCCCGGTTAGTTTTATTATCTAATTATCGCATAATCAGTTTCACTTCAGCATTGTTATGCGCCGACTCGTATTTCAAGAAGTAAACACCACTGGCAATATTAGTCAGCGTCGTCGTATATAAACCAGCATTAAGATATTCATTGACCAATGTCTTGATTAGTCTTCCTGACGCATTGTAGAGTTTGATGCTCACATTACCTGAAACTGGCACTGTATAACGAATCGTCGTCAGCCACTCAAATGGATTTGGTGTTGCCTCAAATTTAAAGGTGTAAGTCTTTGTAGTCTTTTCGGTTGTTGCCGAAGTAATTTTTGCTGGCTTTACTGACTTTGTGCTAGGTGTGTAGCACCAGAAATCTGGTTGTTTGTTGCCAACCAAAAGCCAAATTTTGCCTTGAGCATATGCCATTGCGGCGCCAGTTTTTGGCGCATGCTTTTTGTCTATTACTGGAATTGGCTCTTTCATTTCCCAAACACCAGGTGTGCCCGGCGTATATTTCCAGAAACAGTCAGTACCACCACCTTTAACCGCATAAATCACACTGCCATCTGATGCCATACAACCACCTGCCTTGACCAAAACCTTTGTCTTGGCACTACCAAAGACCGTGTCAGGTTTCGGTAATGTCTCTTTGGGAGTCCAACTATTACCATCAAACGCATAGAATAAGTTATCCTTGTCACCACCCTTTAACGCATAAATCTGACCATCACATACCGCTAAGCAACTGCCATCCTTCCAAGGTTTGTTATAAGAACCAAGTTCTAATGGCGCACTTGTTGACCAGTGTCGGGTTGTAGTATCAAAAACATAGAAGTTATTGACATCGGTCTTTTTCTGAGCACCAGCCAACAGATAAACCTTACCATTCATAAATGCCAAGGCAGTGCCATATTTGACACCTTTTGGTACTGGTATTGATTCTTCTCGTGTCCAAGTGCGGGTTGTCAGATTAAATGACCAGAACTCACGGGTGCCATTACCGCGAGTCGCATAAATTTTGTTGACGCCATCATAACATAATGCCGCACCTTTGCCTGGGAATTTCTTGTTAATACTTGGTGGGTCTGAGAGCGGATATTTATAACCAAATGGCAGTGATTCAGTATCAGTATATATCCATTGGTTAGTGCTGATTACATATTTCTTGAACTTATTGGTCTTGGTGCCAACAAACGCATACAACTCATCATCGACACCAACTAACGCACCGCCCTCTTTGATAGCATTTGGCACTGAAGTTTCAATCGGTGCTTTCTGTGCCCAACCCGGTAGCCCGGTCATTGAGAAATAAGCAGAAATTGTGTGGTCTTCACTGACATCTTCAAAGGTATATTCAGTCACGGCACCAACACTTACACCGTCAACTAAGACACTGTCAATCTGATAATTGGGGTTAGGGGTAATATAAAAAGTCGTGTCGGCACCATATTCAACAATCACTGTGCCCGATGGCGTAATTGTGCCACCAGCACTGGCAGTTGCGGTGATCGTATAAGTGTTAATGCTAAAATAGGCGTCAATTGCGTGGTCTTCACTGACATCTTCAAAGGTATAGTAAGTGGAATCACCACCATGATTAACGCCATCAACCACCAAACTATCAAGATGGTGCCCTAAATCCGGCGTGATAATAAAGGTTGTATCTTGCCCTTCGATAATCGTAACTGTGCCTGATGGTGTAATTGTGCCACCATCATGAGCAGTTGCAGTAATAGTATAAGTAATATACGAGAAATAAGCATAAATCGTATGGTTGCTGGTGACATCTTCAAACCGATAGGTTGTGGAATCGCTACCATGATTTATTCCGTCAACCACTAAACTATCCAATTGTGCGTGTAAATTTGGTGTGATTGTGAAAGTGGTATCTTCACCGACCGGAACAATCACTAAACCGGACGGAACGATTGTGCCAGGACCATAAGCATTGGCAGTAATTGTATAAGAAGAAGGAGCACCTTGAGTGTATTTAATCGTCACCGCATCATAATCGGTATTTGGTGCAAAACTTCTACCAGTGACATAGACATTATTATAATTATCAACTGCGATTGCATATGGCATTTCAAGACTGTCAGCATAGTTATATCTTGCTGTCCAAACTATATTACCAAGGGAGTTAAATTTAACTGTGATAAAATCATTTTCCGTGCTTTGAGTTCCTGGTCCTTCCAATTGTCGAGTTAATCCCAGAACATAAATATTGCCAAACTGGTCAAGCGCCATGCCATTTTGTCCGTCTTTATCAACTGGATAATCGTAACGGTCACCAGCCGGTCCATTATAATATGAAATCCATTCTTCGTTTCCGTTAAGTGCATTATATTTAATTAAAACTAAATCATAATAATTAGTGGCTTTTAATCCTTGAGTATGACCATAGACATAAACATAACCGGCTGGGTCATAAGCTATCCACCAACCACCATCAGAACCATCAGTGGTGTCTGGATTAGAAAACCTTTTTTCCCATTGAAGAGTACCGTTGGCATCGTATTTAAGAGTTACAATATCAAAACCAGTACCAGTGCCGGCACTCGTGCCTGTTACATAAACATTACCGTCGGGGTCAAATGTAATTGCTCGCGCTTCGTCTTGACCATTAGCAGTCCCATTATAATATCGCACCCATAGTGTATCGCCAGTCAACGGGTTATATTTAGCAACGACATAATCATATGATGCGGTTGCTGGTCCGGTTCGTGATACCACATAAGGATTACCTTGATAATCGAGTGCTAAATCTGCAGGATAATGCAAACTACTTACACCTTTAAAACTGTCACGGGCAACCCATTGTTGACTTCCCGAAGAATTATATTTTATAGTTCCAATAAAGTATTTTGATGATGCACCTTGAGTATATCCTGAAACATAGATGTTTTCGGCACTATCAATTGCGATTTTTCGTGCAAAATCATAGCCGGTACCATAACCATTATATAATACTGCCCATGCCATTGTGCCGCCCGGACTATACTTAACAGTTATATAATCACCATTACCAGTTTCCATAGTATAACCGGTGATATAAACATTGCCCGTCGCACCAACTGCAACCGCCCGCGAAATTTGGGAGCCGGTTCTTACTGGAATTCTTTGCCAAACTGTGTCGCCATTTGGCGCATATTTTATGGTTAGAAGTTCCGGCGCATTTCCCAAATAATCGCTACCACCAGTCATTATGACATTACCGTCATTATCAACCGCCAGCCCGTATGAATAGTCACTCGTCGGAGAAGAACCACCGGTATTGGGACTTGAGTATCTTCTTGTCCAGGCGGTATCGACTTGCGCCAGGGCAAGGGTGATTAGTCCTAAAAGGACTAATGTTAGTGTTTTTTTGTGTGGTATCATTAATACCTCCAGATACTGAAATTAATTTGTTTTATGGAATGACTCATAAAAAATAAATATCCAATACTATTTTAATATTAACTAATTTTTCTAAATTGTCAACAGTTTAGTGCTTACGCGTGTTAATCGTTTTTTACTTGACGACAATTATCTTTTCAATCTGGTTATAGTCTTGTGCTTGAACTTTTACAAAATAGATGCCTTCAGCCACCACTCGGTTGTGATTGTCTTTGCCATCCCAGATAACGCGGTTGTTGGGGCTAATGAATTCTTTGACGAGTTTACCTGAAGCATCAAAAATCGCAATATTTTTTACTGATAGATTTTCCCAATTAATATTGAACACAGCGCGACTTATCCTTGGCAATACTGAAAACTTCGCAATATTTTTTATCTCTGAAATGTGATTCTCACTAATCGCCGATGGATAATAACCACCGCAAATTGCCAAAAGATGTCCAACACCCGTGGTCGCACCCTGAGTGCCAACTATAACATCTTGATGACCATCGCCGCTAATATCCGGTATTGCCCTAATCGAATAGATCAATTTATTTTCAGCATAAGACCAGAGCAAATTGCCATTGGCACCGCTTAAGCAAAAGACCACACCCGGTGTCTGATTACCGCAAACAACATCATACTTACCATCGCTATTTAAATCTTCAATTACATCTACCGCCCAAATATTACTGCCAACCGGATATTCCCAATAAATACTACCGTTGTTTGAGTTTAGGACCCGGAAGGTTGTGACATTATACACATTGGCGACTGCTATGCCTGGTCGATGAGGTGCAATTAAATCTGGAATTGCCACCAGCCGCACAACCCAACCACCAACGGTTATTGCCCAAAGTAGATTACCATTAGCGCCGCTTAAACAACGGACAACACCATCCCAAGCACCAGCAACTACTTCATATTTGCCATCGCCGTTGATATCAGGAATTGGAATTACTGACTGAACATCACCATCACATTGATATTGCCATAAAGGTGTTGTCACGAAACCACTAGATGCGCCACTAATGCAATAGACTTTTTTATCATAACTATTGCCCCAGGCACCACAAATAGCATCTGGTACACCATCATTATTGACATCTGGTATCCAGTTGACTGTGCCAATTGCGTCTTGGGCTCGGAACTGCCAAATAATACTGCCATTGGCACCAGAAAAACAGAAGATGCTTCTTGGTCCACCAGCAGCAGTTTGATTGCCACCAATGCCAGCCAAAACTTCACCAATACCGTCGCCATTGATATCGGGCATCGGTCGAACTGAATAAACCCAGCCACCTTCACCATCATACCAATGACTGTCATAATACCAGATAATCTGACCATTTAAGGAATTAATCGCATAGACTGAACGGTCAGCCCAAGCCGTGCCCAGCAAAATATCCGGCACACCGTCATTATTATAATCATCGCCTTGAATCAAACAGTCATCACCCCAAGAGCCAGAAAAATCAGCATCACCAACCGCCCATTGGACAACTCCACCTGCAAAACTATTTCCCCAGTAGGTGCGCAGATGTTTTTCGCCATACATATTTGTGCCATAACATTCGGCGGCAACATCTACTACGCTGTCACCATTAATATCAACAATCGGCGCAACACAGACGACATTATCCGGAAAATCATACGACCAGAGCAACTCGCCACCAGTGGGACTTACACTCACACCATTTGTCTGTAAGGTAATTCCATAAGGATTAGGAGTTGAATTTGAATATATCATCATAAAACCATTCTGAGCACCGGTACTATTGGGTCGGGTGATAACTTGGATAAAAGTTGTTTCCAGACAATTAAGCGAAAACGGTAAAGATATTCGACCCGTAAAAAATTGGTTGTCGTTGTAGATTATTGAATCAATGATTAATGTTGGTAGCCCTTGGTTAACAATTCTTAAAAACCAATCTTTGACATAATTTACCCGAACATCGCCAAAATTATAACTAATGGCACTGGCGCTTAATGTCGGCATCGGATAAACGCCCTGACCGCGCAAAGAGACATAAACGGTCTCTTCGTCTGGGTCATTGGACACAATGCCTAAAGTCCCGGTGTAAAATTGAAAAGCGGTCGGAGAAAAATAAACCTGAACTTGAACACCAAAATTTGGTCGCAATCGAATTGGGAAAGTCGTAGTTTGATAATAGAATACTGGGTTATTGGAAAAAATTGTATCGAGTGTTAAAGTATCAGTCCCAACATTGCTAATATGCAATTCAAACCATGGCTGTTGACCAATCGCAACATAGCCATAGTTATAAAAAGTCGGCGAAATTGAGATATCTGGTGTGCCGGCACCACCTAAGTCAATTTGATAGGCGACTTTGCCAGTCGGAGACGGTCCGTTTGCCAATACCCACATATAAATTCCGTCCCAGGCAAGCCCAAATGGCCTTGTGCCCGGTGAGGTAAATGAATCAATAATCTGATGGGTATTAACA
>JBDRUR010000078.1:0-6058 GCA_039801485.1 Caldifarciminota bacterium | reverse complement strand
TTTACTTTGGAGCTCATTTTTGAATTCTTCTAATTTTCTCTTAATTTTTGGATATTTTAATGCTAAAATTTCAGCAGCAAATATTGCAGCATTAACCGCACCTGCTTGGCCAATTGCCATGGTTGCAACTGGAACACCCTTAGGCATTTGAGCAATCGAAAGTAGCGAATCTAATCCATTTAGTTCGGATTTAATTGGCACTCCGATAACCGGTATCGTTGTATAAGCAGCGATCATCCCCGGTAAAGCAGCAGCACCGCCGGCGCCGGCAATGATTACTTCAATCTCTTTTTTTTCAGCCGCTATGGCAAATTTCCGCACAGTTTCAGGATTTCGATGTGCCGACATAATTTTGATCTCACAAGCAATACCGAATTCTTTCAATTTCTTTACCGTCTCTTTCATAACCGATAAATCTGATTTACTGCCCATAACAATACTAATCATTTAATCCTCATTATAATTAAAATTTATGAAATTTATCTTTATCGGCATTACAGACTGGACATTTTCCCTGTTCGCCAACAAATGCTTCACTCAATGCCCTCTTTGTCATTTCTTTTATCCAATCCCTCCTTAATAATAATTATTTAATTACGCCATACTTTTTACCAATTTTGGTAAACGCTTCAATTGCCATATCAATATGTTCTTGCTCGTGAGCAGCCGACAATTGCACTCGTATCCGCGCTTGACCTTTGGGCACCACTGGATAAAAGAAGCCGATAACATAAATACCCTCATAATATAAATCACGAGCGAAGTCTTGTGCCAACTTTGCATCATAAAGCATAATGGGCACAATTGGATGCACTCCGGGTTTAATATCAAATCCTCGTTTTGTCATTTCTTCCCTAAAATACATTGTATTCCTTTCTAATTTATCTCGAAGCGCAGTTGTCTCCGATAACATGTCGATGACGGTAATTGTCGTTGCGGCAATAATCGGCGACAGGGTATTAGAAAATAAATAAGGACGAGACCGTTGTCTAAGCATATCAATGATTTCTTTACGGCCACTGGTACAACCACCTGACGCACCGCCCATAGCTTTACCAAATGTTGTCGTAATAATATCAATTCGATTCATCACGTCATAATACTCATGCGTTCCACGCCCGGTTTTGCCAATAAAACCAGTAGCATGTGAATCGTCAATCATAACTAATGCCTTATATTTATCAGCCAATTCACAAATATCGGCTAATCGTGCCATATCGCCATCCATTGAAAATACGCCATCAGTTGCAATCATTCGAAATCGATTTTTTTGAGTTGTTTTTAAGTGTGCTTCTAACTCCTTCATATCAGAGTGCGCATACCGATATCTCTCAGCTTTACAGAGTCGAATGCCATCAATAACCGAGGCATGATTTAATTGGTCAGAAATAATTGCATCTTGTTCAGTTAGCAACGCTTCAAATAAACCACCGTTAGCATCAAAACAGGAAGAATAAAGAATGGTCGCTTCAGTACCAAGAAAATTTGATATCTTTTTTTCTAAAGTTCGATGGACATCTTGAGTGCCGCAGATAAATCTTACTGATGACATACCATAACCCCATTTATCAATCGCTTCTTTTGCTGATTGAATAACCTTCGGATGGCTCGATAAACCTAAATAATTATTAGCACAAAAATTCAAAACATTCTTCGGGACACTACCCTCTGGATATTCTACTTTGATGTTAGCAGATTGCGGAGTTAAGATATAACGTTCTTCTTTGTAGAGTCCTTGCTCTTTCAAAGTATTAAGTTCGGTTTGTAGATATTCTTGAAAGTTCTTATCCATTTTATTTTATCTCCTTTGTAAAGCTTCATCTAAATCTTTTTTATCAGGAAATAAAACAATCTTGGCTGATTGTCGATTGGGGGTAATTAACTTATTAAATGCGGTGGCAAAATCTTCGTAAAGCATTAAATCAGTTATAATCGGTCTAATATCAATACGTTTTGTTGCTAAAAGGTTACGGACGCGATACCAGGTATCAAATATCTTTCGGCCAGAAATGCCATGAATTTGAATTCCTTTAAAAACAATATCATTATCATAATCAATTGTGATATTAGTTTGTGGTGAAATCCCAAACGCCGAAAGCCTTCCGCCTTTACGCACACACTTAAAGGCATCAGAAATTGACTGTTGATTACCGACGATTTCTAAAGCGATATCGGCACCAAGTCCATAGGTATTATCTTTGACAAACTGAATACGCTCTGTTTGCGTTGTCGTGTTAACCGAAAGCGTATAATCAGCCCCGAGCTGTTGTGCAATCTGCATCATTTCGTCAGACATACCGATCAAAAATATTTTGGCGACCCCACACGCCCGAGCAATTGCGGTTGCCATTAATGAAATTGGTCCATCACCGGTAATAACCATTGTTTTCCCAGCAACATCACCATCTTCGCCGAGTACCGCATAACAGGCATTACCTAATGGTTCTTGAACCGCAGCGATTTCATAAGGAATTGACTTATCATTTTGCCAAAGTACGCGTTCCGGAATATTTACATATTCGGCAAAGACCCCGTGACGGTCAACACCTAATATTTCCATACCCTTGCCAATATGTTTTTGTCCTAACATCGCATTTAAGTCTTTCGGGAAGAAAATATGAGTTTCGGCTGAGACATAGTCACCAATTGCAATACCTTTGACGCTTTTGCCGACTTCTTTAACAATCCCGCACATTTCATGGCCCATAATCTGCGGTAATTTATTTTTACCAATACGATTTTGCGACCACGGATCCCAATTATAAATGTGAACATCGGTGCCGCAGATGCCGACTGCTTTTACTTGCACTAAAACCTCGTCATCTTTAATTGTCGGAATTGGCATCTCAATCAACTCGGCACCTAGTTGCGGTTTTGTCTTAACAATTGCTCTCATAATTATTTCTCTTCGGCTTCATCAATAATTTTTACACCGGCACTGGTGCCAATTCGGTTAGCACCAGCTTTGATCATCGCTAAAGCAGTCTTATAATCTCTTATTCCGCCTGATGCCTTCACTCCCATTTTTTTGCCGACCGCTTTACGCAAGAGTTTAATGTCGGCAATCGTTGCACCGCCACTAGAAAATCCAGTAGAAGTTTTGACAAACTTGGCTCCGGCTCTTTTAGCAATTTTAGCAATCTTGACTTTTTCGTCATCGGTCAAAAGACATGTTTCTAAAATTGTTTTAACTCCAATGGGTTTTACAGCTTTAACGACACTTTTGATATCTTGCTCAACTAATTTGTAATTTCTCGATTTTACTGCTCCGATATTTATCACCATGTCGATTTCGTCAGCGCCATTCGCAACTGCTTGCATCGCTTCCAATACTTTTACTTCAGTGGTTGTTGACCCTAATGGGAACCCGATGGCACAGCCAACTTTAACATCACTGCCCTTAAGTAATCTTTTAGCTAAATTCACATAACAAGGATTAACAAAAACTGTTGCAAAATTGTATCGTTTGGCTTCAGCACATAATTTCTTAATATCCTTTTCAGATGCTTCTGGCTTTAACAAAGTATGGTCAATGTACTTATTAATATTTTGTATTTTCATAAGATTAATCCTAACTCCTTTTTTTAATCCTTGTTCCGTTTTCGGTATCTTCTAAAATAAATCCCATCTCTTCTAACCCGTTTCGGATTAAATCGGCAATTTCATATTGTTTTTTTTCTCTTGCCAATCTCCTTGCTTCAACTATTTTGGGTGAGATATCAAATGTTTTGCTTGCAGTTAATCCGAATTGTAAGGAACGCACACTAATACCAGTTTGAAATCCGAGAGTCTTCAAATAGAACAAAACTTCGTTATATTTATCGAATATTTGATTAATATTCCTATTTTGGATAGCATTAAAACCATCTTTGACTGCATCAAACGCCATCGCGATAACTTTGGGTGTATTTAAATCGTCATCCATTGCGTCAATAAAAGCGGTTCTTATATCATCTGAGATTGTTTCCAATTTTTCTTTCGTCTCTTCTTCTGCCAAATACAAAAACTCTTCAATTCTTAGCCATCCTTCTTTAGTGGAATCAAGAATAGCAAAATCAAATTCCATTGGTGAACGATAATGGGATTTTAAGAAATATAGCCTTAGAACATTTGGGGAATATTTTTTAAGCAGTTCTTTAGCAGTAATAAAATGTTTGGTTGATTTTGACATCTTTTCACCAGTAAGATTAAGCATTGCATTATGAACCCAGTATCGAACGAATGTTTTTCCGGTCGCGGCCTCGGATTGGGCAATCTCGTTTTCATGATGGGGAAAGATCAAATCTTCACCGCCCAAATGAATGTCAACAGTCTCGCCTAAATGGTGCATTGACATTGCTGAACACTCAATATGCCATCCTGGTCTTCCTTTCCCCCAAGGACTTTGCCACCAAGGTTCACCCGGCTTTGACGCCTTCCATAAAGCGAAATCGGCTGGATGTTTTTTGTGCTCGCGAACCTCAACCCGAGCACCAGCCATTAAATCGTCAAGTCTTTTTTTGGACAACTTTCCATAATCAGTAAACTTCTCAACTGCAAAATATACATCGCCACCAGATTGATATGCAAAACCTTTTTCAATAAGTCCTTGAATTAATTCAATAATTTCTTGGATGTGTTGAGTTGCATAGGGATAAAAATCAGCCCGTTGAATATTCATCGCATCGGCAACTTCTAAATATTCTTTAATATTTCTATCAGCAATGATGCGGTAATCAGTTTTTTCTTCAATGGACTTTTCGATAATTTTATCGTCAATATCAGTGAAGTTTTGGATTACTTTTGTCTTATATCCCAAAAATTGTAAATAACGGATTAAAATGTCAGCAGTGATATACGCCCGCATATGACCGAAATGTGGTGGCCCCTGAACAGTCATTCCGCAAACATATATTTTAATAGTATCCCCAATCGGCTTGAATTCTTCCTTTTTATTGGTTAATGTATTAGTTAAATACAAAGGCATTTTAATTAAGTCTATCTAATAAAAATTAAAAGTCAATAAAAAAATATAGCGTCCACCAAACACGATACCGTTTATGAAATTTAAGTATGCACGGTTAGTGAGTAGATCTCTTAAGCTAGCAAAATTAATTCAAAACCATTATTCAAAAAGTCTATTTATATATAGACTAAATTTAATGCGAAATTTTTATCTAACTTATTGGTAACCATAAGATTATCACAAAAATCGCGTGACCATACTGTATAGTATAGGGGGTGGCCTTAGGGATTTTGTTTTGCCCAATAATTTGACGGAAACTGTGCTGGTAAATAGCCGTTTAATTGGATTGATATTTGTTCGTTTAATCTGGTGGAAGATATGTTGGGTGTTATTATCGCTAAACGGTAATTTGTTTGTGCGCCAAGTAGATGCTTGGTACCAAAGCCACTCTGACGGTAACTTTGATTAGCAGATTGGAATTCAGTTAAGGATTAAGTTGGAAATCCGGGACTAATCGTTGTTAAAATCCAAAAATAGAATTAAGAAACTTTATTTTTTAGAAAACATTACGCAGGGTTGACTTTTGATTTTACGAGTATATAATAGCAATGTGATTGAACGTTATTTTACTCCAGAAATGGCTGATTTGTGGTCAGAAAAAACCAAATTTCAGTATTGGCTGTTAGTTGAAAAGTCAGTCGCCGATGCCCAAGCCCAACTAGGTATTATCCCAAAGACATTGCCGCCTAAACTACATAAAGTTAAAATTAATGTTAAAGAAATTGAAGCGATTGAACAAACAATCCAACATGATGTGATTGCCTTTCTGAAGTCAATTGAAAAACAGTTAGGTAAAGATGCCCAATACTTACATTTTGGCTTGACCTCTTATGATATCGTTGATACCGCTTTGGCATTGCGCTGTTTGATCGCCTGTAACTATATTTTGGATTCATTAAAAGAACTGGCACAAATAATTAAAAAACTGGCGATAAAGTATAAATATACGTTAATGATGGGCAGAACACACGGCGTCCATGCCCAACCAATAACTTTTGGCTTGAAATGTCTTTCTTGGTATCAAGAAGTTATCCGTAATATTTTAAGATTACA
>JBDRUR010000077.1:0-6192 GCA_039801485.1 Caldifarciminota bacterium | reverse complement strand
TAGTATTGGTGTTGAAATAACGCATCAGCACCATAAGTTAAACCACCAAAATACCAATGATTGTCATAACTGGCAATTGGTAGCCAAAACTTCGGCAAGATTGAAGGCAAAAGCCGGTAATGATAGAGCTCGGCTTTAATCGTATCAGTAATTGGCATATCTGCTTCATCAGCTACCATCTGGTCAGACACTGATATTGGTTGCTGTAAGGCAATTGAATCGAGATTTATCCGGGTAATATGAAGGTCAAAGCCTTTGCTGGAATAGAGTAAGAAAGCCAGTGTTTGATTGTCATTGCTAATTGCCGGCGAAAAGGCACCGGTCAAGACATTGGTCACTTGATATATCTCTTTTTTTTCTAATGAATAGGCATAAATGTTAAAGATTCGGTTTCGGTCAGATACAAATAAAAGGTATTTGCCGTCTTTTGTCCAACAGGGCTCGATATCCAAATGCCGGTCATGGGTAATTGGTATCAACCATTCAGTGGCAATATCATAGAGATAGATATCTTGATATCCGCCTTGTTGCCAAATTGCCACGGCAATCTTTTTGCCATCCGGTGAGAACCGTGGTTGGGCAAATTGGCAAAAGTCTTCACGATACGTTAGTTGGCTAATTTCATTGGTGGTTAAATCTAAAAGATATAAGTTTGATTGGCCAAGTTCACTTTTGACCAAGACGATTTTGTTTTCGGTTGGCGAAAAGTCCGGGTCAAATGCCCGCTCGCCTTTGGTCAGTCTTTGGAGTTTTCTTGTGGTTAAGTCATAAAGATAAATATCGTCATAATAGTAATAATTTTGATAGTATTCTTTGATGCTGAAGATTAACTTTTGGTTATCCGAACTGATGCTGATTGGCGAACTGATATTTTTTCTGAGCAAGGTTTTAGTCGTCTTGTGATTAAGGTCATATTGTTTTAGTGCCGGGTAGTTGTGATTGTTGATGCTGACATAATATAGATGATTGTTAGCAAAGACCGGGTAACTTACATCAAAGCCTTCAAAAGTAATAGGTTGCGAAGCCGTGATTGGTTTTTGTTTGATTTGGTCGATTACTGCTTGGTAAGTGGCTTTGATTGTGTCTTGCCATTCTTTCCATAATTGATAAAAACTCTTTTTGAAAATGCGCTTTGCTTGCACATTGTAAAATAATGGCAGACCACCAGAATACCAATGGGCATAGTCAATGAGTTTGGTTTTGGCATATTTTTCAGCAAGATAGTTAAAGAACATTCCACCATAAAGATAGGGTGTTTCACCATTGGGATATTGGGCAAGTTGATAGGTTAAACATTTGTCAATCGGAAATAAGTTATTGTCTAATATTTGGGCGCGAAGCATCATCTGATAATAGGTGCTATTGGCTCTGCCCAAAATACCGATTGCTGACTCATTGAAAATGGTATAGGCTTCGTGAAACATTGTCGGCATAATTGCGTTTGGTAAGATGATTTGGCCAAAGATAGTTTGTAACCTGCGATTTAGTTTCGCCGAGAGGTTAATTTGTAAGATATGGGTGTATTCGTGAATGAGCAGGTTTTTTAGCCAGTCATAATAGTTGACGCGCATCGTTTTTGGGAAAAATGGACAGATGAAGATTGTGTTATTCGGTAAAGGCGATGCCCAACCAGAAACTTCATCATAAATATCAGCAACAATGATATTGGTCTTTGTCTTTGGCTGAAAGCGCATAACCGGCACCAATTTTTTATGGACATCTTCAGCCAGCCAAACAATCTGCTTAGCAAATTCTTCGTCTTTGGCAAAATCGGATTTGGTCGCAAAGTGAACTGAAAAATGGGGTGTCTCAAAAGTATACCACTGTAATTTCGGGTCAAACTTTAATGTCGTCGGTAATTGACCGGCAAGAACAGTAAAAAGTAGTAAGATGTTCATTGGTTAAAATTTGGTTAGCCGTTTGATGAGAATTGTTGCATAACTGCCTTTAGGTAAAGAAAATTCCAGAGACAACTTATATTTTTTCGGATATTGTTCATCTGGACTCGGCTCACTCAATTTTATGTCATCTAAAAAGACAATCGCATTGCGCAAATAGGGTTTAAAGAATATGCCTTTAATCCCAAGGTCTAATTTTAAGTCCGATAATTGCAGGTTATCCTTTGCCAGCACTACTGACATTAAGTTTTTTATTTTCGCATCAGAAAAACTGGTTTTATAACTTGGGGCGGGGATAGTTAGCGTTTTTAGGTAGGTAAGTTGGGCATCAGTTAGTTGTTGATAGAAATATAACTCACCAAAACGATATTTACAAATAACATCAGCAAGGTTTAGTGATTTTATCAATGCTTTAACGGTTTCGTTCCAGATAAAGGCTTGATAGGCATTGATAAACATCTCAAGCAGGTCTTTGCGAATAGTTTTGATTGCGCCCTTAAAGTCTTTGGGATGGTCTAAAAGATATAATAGCGGGTAGCGGTATTGATGAAGGTCGTAAGGCGCATTTAGACACTTTTGCCAGTTGCCCCAGTTTTCAAACATATGTTTTTTTAGTTTTCTGGTCTTTTGGTCATCAAACTTTGATGGTGTTGCCAGATATAATTTTAATGCGCCGTTATAATGTCTTTTCACTAACTTTTCGGCAATAAAACCTTGTTTTGCCCGTGCCGAACCCATTCGTTGTTCGTCGTAATAGTTTATCAAACCATATTGTTTGATTGAATTTAGATTCTGGTTTAGATATGCCAATTCTTTTTCATTTAAGTCGCGAATTGTAATTTTAAACAGATTTTTTATGAGGTGATTAATCGTGATTGGTTGTTGGGCTTTGCCAACCAAAGTTAACTTAAAGTTCTTTTCAATGACTTCGGGCTTTTTGAAGTCTCTGACTGAGATGTATTGGACAGAATGGCAATAACGGTCTTTGATGCCGGCCCGGCCAATGTTTTTGATGTGATATTTCCGGGTAAGATAATCGAGCAAATCAAAGGTGTCCCAGTATTTTTTTTCTAATTTGTAAATGGCATAATTCCCATTTTGCGCCCAAGGGATGTTGACGATTTCTTCAACATAAAAGTCCTGTGGTTGGCACTTTATCTTCATTAGCAAGAACTTGGTTAACTGGTGATGTTTTTGACGATTAAATAGATGCCGATACCGAAAAAGATTATGCCGGCAATGATATGGATTATTTTTGTTGGCAGAAGCTTTTGTAGCCCGGCACCGACAAGCACGCCAAGTAAAGAAGTTACGATTAATGCTAATGCTGAACCGAGAAAAACGATTATCGGTGATTTACCTGAGCTGGCAAAGGCGATTACTGACAGCTGGGTCTTATCACCGAGTTCGGCTAAAAATATTGAAACAAAGGTAATTATCAGTAATTTCCAGTCCATTTTGCCTCCGGTCTATGTTTTAGTTAAGCATTCTAACTGAAAATAACTGATTTGACAATAAGTTTTGTTCGGTAATGTCATTGGAAGCCTTGCCACTCTTACAAGGCGATAAGCAATCTCAAAATTTTTTAATCTTATTGACAAAGAGAAAAATATTTTTAATATATATAATACATTTTGAACTTAGAAAGGAGTTATAATGAGAGTTAGTATTGATAAAGAACTGTGCAGCGGTTGTGAATTATGCGTAACTTCTTGTCCGGATATATTTGAGATGGAAGGCGATGTTGCTAAGGTGAAAGTGGAAATTGTTGTGCCTGGTGCTGAGGAATGTGTCCATCAAGCCGCTGAGGATTGTCCAACTTCGGCAATCAAGATTGAAGAATAAGTAGTTATTAATATACCTGCAAAAAATAACACCTTAAGTATTCACTTTCAGGCATATTTAATAAAACCGGGTGGTCCGGACCTTGGGTTGTCCGGTCAATGATTTTAAAACTACGATTAACATCCTGGGCTGCCTGACATAAAACATCTAATAAGTCCTGCCAAAATAGATAATGGGAACAAGTGGAACTGACTAATATCCCGCCTTCGGTTAAGAGTTTCATTGCCTGAAGGTTAATGTCTTTATAGCCTTTTAGTCCTTGGGGCTTTTCTTTTAAACTCTTGAAAAATGGTGGTGGGTCAAGAATTATTAGGTCAAACTTTTTCCTTTCTCTGACAAATGTCCGCAAAGCAGTAAAGGCATCGGCAACCATAAACTTGCAGAGTTTATTTAGTTTGTTGAGTTTGGCATTTTCTTCAGCCAATTGAATTGCCGATGCTGAAGCATCAATGCCCAGCACTGATTTGGCACCACCAAGCGCGGCATTAAGTGAAAAGCCACCAGTATAACAAAATACATCCAGAACATCTTTATCTTTTGCCAGTGCTCTGACTTTTGCTCGGGTAAGTCGTTGGTCATAATAAAAGCCGGTCTTTTGGCCCTCTTGAATGTTCACTTGATATTTAATGCCATTTTCAGAAATAATTACCGGTTTTGGTGTGCCGTAGATGATACCTTCTCGTTTGGGCAACTGTTCTAATTCTCTTAAGCGGAACTCGTTCTTTTCAATCACGCATTCAACCGGGAAAAGTTCGGCTAATGCCGAGATAACTAAATCTTGCCGTTTATCCATTCCCGCAGCATAAGTTTGTAGGGCAAAATGGTTTTGATATTTGTCCAAAACTAATCCCGGAATGCCATCGCTTTCCCCATAGACTAATCGAAAGTCATCTTCATTGACCAAGACCGTTTTCCGATAGTTATATGCCTTTTCAATCTGTTTTATTAAAAATTCCTTAGTCAGATCTTGTTTTTGATTAGAAAATAATCGCACCCGAATTAATGAATGGGGATTGTAAAGACCTGAGCCAATGAATTTATTGTGGTCATAGACAAAAACGACATCACCAATTTCTGGTTTACCAACAACTCTTTTAACCTCATTGGAAAAGACCCAGGGGTGGTTTTTTCTTGTTTTTTTTCTAACCGCCCAGACTTGATACTCCATAAAATAACTTGGAACTAAAAGATTAACTATTTTCTAAATAGTCAATTCTGAGTATGGTGACAGTCAGGTTTTCATCAAAGGTATAAAGAATGTCGACAAACACCCGGTCTAATAACTGTTGGTCAGTAGCAATTTTTACTTCTAAGTCCGGTCGTTCTAAAAAGATGTATTTCGAGTTATGTTTTGTTAAGGCAGTGTTTTGAGTAATTAATATCGGTGCCGGATTACCTTCGCCAAACGGTCCAAGTTTTTTATACTCCTCAGTTAATTCTTTGATTGACAGATAGCCATCGGGGATGAGTTTATTTTCTTTAATGATATTGCCGACAAAATGTTCCTTGGCATATTTCTTGGCGCTTTTGATGAATGCTTCAACATTTTGTTTTGGCACCGTAAATCCGCAGGCTTTTTTATGACCGCCGAAAGCGGTAAAATATGATTTGTGGGCTTTTAACAGTTCAATTAGATCCACACCATTTATGCCCCGACACTCGCCAACCCAGTCATCATTTTTAAGCCCCATAATCAATGCCGGCACCTGAAATCGGTCCTTTAATTTACTGGCAATATGGCCAAGCACTCTCAGCGAAAGTCGCTCATCCCGAACAAATAGGATTCCCGGGGATAAATCAACAATTTGCTCGGCTAATTCTAAGTTCTGGCGCGCTTCTTTTTGCCAGATTTGGCTTTGTTCGTATAATTCTTTTGCCCAAATTAAACATTCATCATAATTCTTGAATAGAAAATAGTCACAGGCGGTATTGCCATTAGCCGAGGCAAAGATTGGCAGGATTTCGGCAAAGAACCTTTCGGTCGAGATATGTTCGCGGTCAAAATTAGCAGTTGCGAAGATCGCGTTTACTGCTGGGTTTTGCATTTGTGCCAGTTGCTGTAAACCGTATTTGGCAAAAATCCGATTTTCCGAAATCAACGGCACCCGGTCACTTATCGTGCCCAAAGCAGTAAAACCCAAAAAGTCCGGCTTAATTGCAAAAAATTGCTGGATATTAATGCCCAGATGGACTTCAACTAATGCTAATGCCAATTTTAAGGCAATGCCAACCCCAGCTAAGTAGCTAAATGGATAAGTTGCATCCTTACGCTTGGGATCGATATTGGCAACCGCCTTGGGCAAACTGTCCAATACTTCATGGTGGTCAGTAATAATTACATCAATGCCTAAATTATTAATCTGCACCACTTCTTCAATATTGGTAATGCCACAGTCAACAGTAATAATCAATTTTATACCCTGCTGGGCAAATTCTGCTGCCTTTCTTT
>JBDRUR010000076.1:0-6210 GCA_039801485.1 Caldifarciminota bacterium | reverse complement strand
ACCCAGTTAACGATAACCGATATCCTTGGTCGAACAATCAAGACATTATATAATAATTATGCCGCCAGTGGTATTTACCAATTAGTTTGGAATTGCCGAGATAATAATAACCAAAAAATAAAACCCGGTATCTACTTTTGTTCATTAAAAACAAGTACTATTGGTATTACTCAGAAAATAGTCATTACAAAATAAACATAAAAAGCACAACTGATAATTATAAAACGCAATGCGCAGATAATTAGTATTTATGCGTTATTATATTTTTTTACTAACCGCATTTTGCTTTATCATCTTTGACCAGTTAACAAAGGTGTGGGCAGCAACTAATTTAAAATTGGGTGAACCAATAAACATTTTTAGCGATTATCTCCGCGTAGCATTAACTCATAACTATGGCATAATCTTTGGCATCCCGACCCGAACAACCATTGTCTACTATCTTCTACCAATCATCGGCGTGGCAATCATTATTTATCTGGCAATTAAAAATCACGACAAAACATTATCCTTTTGTTTCGGACTACTATTGGCCGGCGCGATTGGTAATTTAATTGACCGGATTCGCTTAGGATATGTCATTGACTTTATTGATATGGGTATAAAAAATCTCCGCTGGCCAACTTACAACATTGCCGATTTATCAATCGTGCTTGGCTGCGCAATAATTATCATTAGAGAAATGTTTTTTAAAAAGACAAAGGAGTTGTAAATTATGAGAGTTTATCTTGATAACAATTCAACTACTAAGGTTGACCCCAAAGTAATTGAAGCGATGGCGCCGTTCTTTGACCAATACTATGGCAATCCATCAAATCTCCACTATTTTGGACGCAAGGCAAAAGAAGCAGTGGAACAGGCTCGGGAAAAAGTTGCACAACTAATCAATGCCGACGCATCCGAGATTATCTTTACCGCTAATGGGACCGAAGCCAATAATTTGGCAATAAAAGGCATTCTGAAAACTACCAAACAACCAAAACCAAAAATAATAACTTCAAGTATTGAACATAGTTCAATTCGCAATACGCTTTCAGCGTTACAGCAATCCCAGCAAGCCGAAATTGCTGAGTTATCTGTTGATGAATATGGGGTGGTGAATTTAGCAGAGTTAAAACAAAAAATTGATGAACGGACAGTGTTAATTACAGTTATGCACTGTAATAACGAAGTCGGCACCATTGAGCCAATCCAAGAAATAGCAACAATTGCTCATAAATACAATGCTTATTTTTTGACTGATGCGGTAGCATCAGTTGGCAAATTGCCGATCGATGTCAAATCACTGGGCATTGATATGCTGACGCTTTCCGGACATAAGATCCACGGACCCAAAGGTATTGGTGCCTTATATCTCAAAGACGGAATTAATCTCGCACCGTTAATTGTGGGTGGTGGTCAAGAAAGACACCTGCGTGCCGGCACCGAGAATGTGCCGGGTATTGTCGGGCTAGGTGTTGCATGTGAATTGGCATTAGCCGAAATAAAAAGCAATATTCCAAAACAGATTGAGACATTAAGAAACTATCTCGAAGAGCAAATTAAAAACCAAATCCCGGAGATAAAAATCAATGGCCATCCAACAAATCGGGTGTGTAATGTGCTAAACATATCGGTGGCATATGTTGAAGGTGAATCAGTGTTAATGAATCTGGACTTAGAAGGCATTGCGGTTGCTTCTGGTTCAGCGTGTGCCTCAGCAAAATCCGAACCCTCACATGTGCTCAAGGCAATGAATGTCCCGGATAAGTTTATAAATTCACCGGTCAGATTCAGTCTTTCAAAATATACGACTAAGGAAGAGATTGATTACACGATTGAGAAACTGATTGCGGTGATCAAACGCCTACGGGCGATCTCACCGCTCTGGAAGGGCTAAAAAAAAACAGTTCATACATCAAAAATAACCGTTGCTTTATAACCGTCACCGAGCTTTTCAATTCTAAACATATGATAGGTCGGCGTTTTAATTTCAATCTTAATAATATGCCGTTGGCGGTCAAACTTTTCACCAGCGACCTTGGCAATTAAACTATTATCAGTGATATTCAGCGCTTCAATGTCTTTACCAATAAAACCATTTGTGGCAAATAAAAAAACAAGCTCCCGGAGCCAATCCATAAACAAATCTTCAATTGATTGTGAAGCAAGCTTAATTACTGTTGTTTGCTTGATTTCAACTTTACTCAAATCGGTAATATTATCAAAAATTGCAAACATCGCATTGGCAAACAACTCCTTGAGGTCTTTACCATAAATTTCAACGCCTAAATCCGAAGTATGGTCAATATATTGATAACGCATGATTGAATTTCACCTTTTAATACCTAAACCAATCCGCTTATCTAAAAGACCCCAAAAATCATTCGGCAGATCACTAACCTTGAACCAAATATTTTTCATTTAGCCGAGCGGAAACCGTCGAATTATTCGAACCGCCCCCTTGCCAACGATGGCGGATAATTCTTTAAGTAGTTCCGGACAAAATCTAACACCGCTTTCTGAATGCTCATAGTACGAAACTTTACTTGCTGAGTTTTTAATCACAAACAGCACTTTTTTGTCACCCTGATATTTCTCAAGTACATTTAGAATCAGGTGGTGTTTAGTTTCAATATCATTTTTACTAAGCTTAATCACCAGACAATTAAACAATCGCGGCCAGTCATGAAATCTAATAATCTCCCGGGCTTCAATTTGAGTTTTAGTATCTTCTTTTCCAGAGAGCCGGCCATTAACGATTACCACCTCATCGGTTTTCAAGATATCTCGGCATTTATCATAAACATCATTAAATGCTATGATTTCAATAATACCAGTGGCATCTTCCAAGTTAAAAATCACATAATCTTTGCCGTTGCGGTCTTTTTTTAATTGTTTTGAAACAATCACCCCGCCAAGGTCAAACGGATGCCATTCTTTTGTTTTTTTCTTTAACTTTTGTGAGATTAGCACATCGTCAATTGCATTAATTGGCGTTAATGCTAAAGTTTCGAGTTCAATTTCATATGTATGCAACGGATGCACAGTAAAATAAAAGCCGAATGCCTCTTTTTCAAAAGCGAGGATACTTTGAATATCAGTTTGCCAAACACTTGCTGGTACTACTTCTCTGACTGCTTTAGAAACTTTATCTTGAAAACCAAAAAGCGTTGACTGTCGTTCGAGATATTCAAGCCGTTCTGAGCTGGCAATTTGCAATTCCTCGTCAAGTTTGGCTAACAGATACGAGCGGTTTTTGTCTAACGTGTCCAATGCGCCGGCTTTAATTAACATTTCATAAACTTTCCTTGACAGACTTTTGCGGGTGCGTTTAATAAAATCACGGAACGATTGGTAGGGACCATTGATTCGTTCATTAACAATTGCTTCGGCGGCTTTTTGTCCGAGATGTTTAATACCACCCAGTCCGTATCTGATGTTGTCGGATTCAATAGTGAATTCATAATTACTACAATTAATATCTGGTGGTAGGATTGTGATATTAAATCGTCGGCAGTCTTTGATTAACACATTCAATTTATCGCTGTCATTCATTTCTGAAGAGAGCAGTGCGGTCAGATATTCAACTGGATAATTAGCTTTAAGATAAGCAGTTAGATACGAAAGATGGGCATAGCCAACAGAATGCGATTTATTAAATCCATAACCGGCAAACTGGGCAATCTTATCAAAGATTTCTAAGGCATTCTTTTCTGAGAAATGGTGTCTTTTTGCACCTTCAACAAATGTGTCCCTTAGCGCTTCCATTTCTTCAAAATCTTTCTTGCCCATTGCTTTTCGAAGTCGGTCAGATTGCATCGGTGAAAAACCAGCAATCGCCGCCGCAATCTGCATTACCTGTTCCTGATAGACCATCATCCCATAGGTCTCTTTTAATGCCGGTTCAACTGAAGGATGAAAGTATTTAATCGGCACCAGATTCAGTTTCCTTTTCACAAACTCTTCAATATCAACATTTGCTAAAGGACCGGGCCGGTATAATGCAATCACCGCACAGAGGTCTTCGATCTTATCCGGCTTTAGTCGCCGGAGCAGTTCGCGCATGCCTTGACTTTCAATCTGAAATAAGCCGGTTGTTTCGCCTTTCTGGATAAGTTCGTAGGTTTTTGGGTCATTTAGCGGTATTGCCTTTTTATCAATCGTTTTTCCACGGTTATTGCAGATACTTATTGTTTTATCAATTACCGAGAGCGTCTTTAATCCCAAGATATCCATTTTCAAGAGTCCGACTGCAGATAAGGCGTTCATATCATATTGAGTGCAGATTTCATTTTCTGCCGAACGATATAATGGCACAAACTCAATTAACGGTTTGGGCGCAATGACAATGCCTGAAGCATGAATAGATGCGTGCCGAGACATCCCCTCAATTTTTTGGGCAATTTCAATTAACTCTTTATATCGGTTATCAGTTGCCATCAATTGCCTTAATTCTTTACTTGTGCCGACCACTTCGCTAATTTTAGCGCCGAACGGAATCAATTTGGCAACCCGGTCAACTTCACTATAAGGAAGCGAAAGCACCCGTCCAACATCGCGAATTGCTTGTTTCGCCGCCATGGTGCCAAAAGTAATGATCTGCGCAACCGAATCCTTACCATAACGCTGATGAATATACTCAATAATTTCTGCCCGACGGTCATCAGCGAAATCAATATCAATATCCGGTAACGAAACACGCTCTGGATTCATAAATCGCTCAAACAACAGTCCATAACGCATTGGGTCAATATCAGTAATACCAAGCAAATAAACGACTAAACTTGAAACCGCTGAACCCCGACCAGGACCAACCGGAATCGCTTTAGACTTGGCAAAATCAATGATGTCTTTAATTATCAAAAAATACCCGGCAAAACCCATCTCACCAATAATTTTCAACTCATACTTTAACCGTTCTTCAACCTCTCTGGTCAATGTCGGATACTTTTCTTTAAGCCCTTGATGAACAAGATGCCTTAAATATTCAAAGGAACTTTTTTGCTCAAATGAATCCGGAATTGGATAATTGGGTAAATGAAAGTTCTTGCCATCAACATCCAAAACCAAGTGGCATTTATCAGCAATTGCTAAGGTGTTTTGGCAGGCTTTGGGGATATCAGCAAATAGGCTGAGCATTGCCGTTGGTGGTTTGAAATAGTTTTCAAGCGATTCAAACTTTAGCCGTCGGCTGTCGCTTAATTTTTTGCCAGTTTGAATACACAAAAGCACATCATGGGTTTTCACATCTGAAGCATCTAGATAATGGCAATCATTGGTGGCAACAACCTCTGCGTCCATTTCTGAGGCGAGTTGCATTATTAACCCAATTAATTTTTCATTATCTTCCAGCCCCAGTCGGTTGATTTCTAAATAAAAATCTTGTTTGCCAAAAATATCTTGATAGGTTGCCAAAGTTTCCCGTGCTTTTTCAATTTCGTCGTGCAAAAGATAATAATTAATTTCACCTTTCAGACAACCGGATAGTCCAATAATGCCTTGGTGGTATTCAGATAAAAGTTCTTTATCAACCCGGGGACGATAATAAAATCCTTCAAGATATGCCTTGGAAAGCAGTTTTATCAAATTATGATAGCCGGTGATATCTTTGCTAAGCAAGGTGAGATGAAAACCCATTTCTGGTTGATTTTTGGGAATAGATTTATCAAATCGCGAGCCAAGAGCGACATAGACTTCGGCGCCGATAATTGGGTTAATGCCATGCGCCATACAGACTTTGTAGAATTCAATTGCGCCAAACATATTACCGTGGTCAGTAATTGCCAGTGCCGGCATTTTATACTGCTCAGCGCGTTCGGCTAACTTATCAATTCGCAATGCGCCATCAAGCAGACTATATTCGGTATGATTGTGTAGATGGACAAATTCCGCCTTCATCTTATCTTTCCCAATACTATGTCATTTCTTGTTCTTTTGTCATTAAGTGTCTTTTCTCTTTTTTCATCCTTATGGCTGGGGAGCGTATTCAAATTCTAAATGAATAATTAGTGATTCCTGTTTAGCAAACTCGCCGGATAATTGTGGCACTGATTTAGTAATAATCACTGCCCGTTCGGCGGCACGGTCAAAGATTTCGTTGCCCGAACTCTTCTCAATTCTAATATTTTTCAGCTCACCATCTTTGGCAATCACAAAACCGATAGTGGTAGTAATTTTGATTTGCGAACCAGCAAACGGATTAATCCAGTTATTAGCAATTTTCGAAAG
>JBDRUR010000075.1:0-6303 GCA_039801485.1 Caldifarciminota bacterium | reverse complement strand
GGTGCTGGTTTCTTCTTTAGGCGATTCACTTGTCGGACAATAAGAAAGATCACAAATGCCACAATGATAAAATCAATGACAGTATTAATAAAGACGCCATAATTTAAAGTCGCGGCACCGGCTGCTTTTGCTTCGGCTAATGTTGAGTAATGTTTTCCGGAAAGATTGATAAACAGATTAGCAAAGTCAATTTTGCCTAAAAGTAGTCCAATGGGCGGCATGATAATATCGTTAACTAATGATGTAACAATTTTACCGAATGCGACGCCGATAATAATACCAACTGCCATATCAAGTACATTCCCTCGCATTGCGAATTCTTTAAATTCCTTAAACATTTTATTCACCTCTTCCTATTCGTAAACTTCATATGGCAATAATAAACTATTTTTATATAAAGTCAAGTAAATTGTGGTTCAACCAATCGCAACCATCAGTAAGCAAAAAAATGCTGAAAAAATTTTGCGGTTAATCAATAACCACAGAATAAAAAGAAAAAATTGCATACCCCCTCACACACACACCAAAAAAATTCAAGGAACGAAGGCAAAAGTCATTTTAAGGATTGGATAGAACGAATTGATTTTCAAGGTGCTGGCATAATTCAACCTATTTAGAGAACCCTCAGTAAATCTACTTGACATTTCTAAAAAAATTCATAAAATTTATATCCGGAAAAAAGTAGAGGGGGATTTATGAAAAAAACTGTTATTGTTTTGTTAATATTAGTAGGCATGTGTATTTGCATAACAAATGGAAATTCAATTATAACGAATCAAGAGATAAACTGTTTTTCAATCGAGTCAAATTCGTCAAAGATTGACCAAGTTATAACGCCGATTAATTCACTAAACTTTTATCAAAGTAGTGAGGATACAATCAAATATGATGGTGGTAATGTTTCTGGAATTGGCATCAGCGGTGGCGGAACATTGTGGGGGGCAGTACGATTTACCCCAATTACGACTACACCAGCCACACATTGCACTTTGAAATCAGTCATCTTTTATCAATATCAACCAGTAACTGTAAGTGGTTGGGTATATATTCATGAAGCCGGAACCGCAACTGCGCCTGGTGAGAAAATTGATAGCGCACCATATGCCAATGCACCTGGAACTTGGATTCGGGTGAACTTTCCGACACCACGAGTTCGGCCAGTTGGAATCGATTTTTGGTTAAGCGTGAAGCTGACGCACGCTTCTGGTCAATATCCTTTAGGCGTTGATGGCGGACCATCAGTTTCGCCGGCTCGGTCATTTGTTTCGACTGATGGAACTACCTGGCAATCTTTACCCAGTGCCGGTATTAACCGTAATTTGAATATCAGGGCAATCGTTCGATTTCCACTTTTTACAAATGATGTCGGTGTCGAAGCAATAATTGCCCCTGGCGCAAGCCATATCGTGAACACATTGATGACCCCGATTGCGCTGGTAAAAAACTACGGCACTGCCACCCAAACAAATTTTCCGGTAGTTTGTTCAATTATTGGTCTAAACAGTATGTTAAGGTATACCGACACTCAAACTATTGCCAGCCTTTTGCCCGGCGAAACAACTAGAGTCATTTTTACCTCCTGGACACCACAAACTTCTGGATTATGTTCAGTGAAGATGAGAACTGTTCTTAGCAGTGACGAGAATCCAACCAATGATCAACGAACAAGAACTACAGACATTGGAGTACTTTATGAAAATTTTAATGACACTATATTTCCACCGCCTGGGTGGACCGTGTATAATTTTGATGGCGGTTCCCAAACCTGGCGACGATGGACAACTAACCCTTATTCGCCACCAGCATGTGCTGTGTGCCGCTGGGAAAGTTCAACATTAATGAATAACGATTGGCTAATAACACCGAGATTAGGCCCAATTGGACTTGACGATTCGCTCTTTTTCTATTATCGTGCATATTCAAATGCTAATTGGGAAACGCTATTGGTCCGAGTTTCGACCAATTCCAATATTAGTGATACAGCAAATTATGTCGTTGTTGATTTAATTGCGACGAATTCCGATTCTTATAACGAGAGAGCAATAAGTCTTTCGGCCTTTGCTGGTCAACAAGTTTTTATCGCCTTTCAGTATACCTGTCTTTTTAAGTGGCGAATATATCTTGATGATATTTCATTGAGAAGTTACGCAATCGGAATTGCTGAGAATGCCCCGATTTGTCTTAACGAGATAATCCATTATCCGCCGAAGCCAAATCCAATATCTAATGGCGAAGTTAAAATTTCATTTACATTATCCAAGCCGAATGAGGTTGCGCTAAAGATTTATGATGCCTCGGGGAAATTGGTCAAAATTTTGCTAAATTCTAAATTAGCAAGTGGCACCTATTGTTATACCTGGAATGGTAAGGATGAAAATAATCAAAATGTTGCAAACGGTATTTATTTTTATCTGCTCGAAACCCCTAATCATACTTATAGGAATAAAATAATTCTTATGTCGTCATCCAAATAGGAGGAAATTTTTATGACAAAAACAGTGATAAAATCTTTATTGCTTATTGCCTTTGGATTAATAATCAAAATAAATAGCAATGCCAACTCAAACGAAATATATTCAACAAACAATCTTTTTTTAATTGACCCAATCCCAGCCAAAATTAAGCAAACTTCTAAAATAATTAATCAAGGCGATTATTTACAAAGTGAAGACACGATATTATATGATGGTCCGAATACCAATGGACTTGGATTAAGTAACGGCGGTACACTCTATGGCGCAGTGCGATTTACACCTACGCTACCTTGCAGTCTAAAGGCAGTTATTTTTTATCAATACCATCCGGTTACTGAAGATGGTTGGGTCTATATTCATGATGCCGGCACCGCAACTGCGCCAGGTGAAATAATCGATAGCGCCCCTTACACCAATAACCCGGCAACATGGGTTCGAGTCAATTTTTCAACACCGAGGATCTATTCCGCCGGCACGGATTTTTGGTTAAGCGTAAAAATAACTCACGTTGGCGGTCAATATCCTTTAGGCGTAGATGGTGGACCATCAGTTTCACCAGCACGTTCATTTGCTTCTGACGACCAAACAACTTGGGCAGCATTGCCGGATATAGGGATCAATCGAAACTTTAATATCCGAGCAATTGTTAAATTTGTGCCTTATCTTAACGATGTCGGCATCGACCAAATTTTAAGTCCCGGTTCTAGTTTTCGAGTTAACACCTTAATGTCGCCTAAAGTAAAAGTAAAAAATTACGGAACCCAAACACAAACTAACTTTAATGTAATCTGTTCGATTGTCGGCGCTGGTGGTGAATTAAGATATACTGATATCCAAAATATTGGTTTACTGGCTGCTGGTGAAACGACGACGATTAGTTTTACTCCTTGGACGCCGTCAATAATTGAATTTTGCACAGTTAAAATGAGAACAGCACTTGCTAATGACGAGAACTTGTTAAACGACAATAAAACTCGAACAACTATTATCACCGACTTGTTTTTAATCGAAGGATTTAACGACCCAATATTTCCACCATCTGGTTGGCAGTCAGTTATTGTATTTGGAACTTATAATTGGGAACGATTTCCAAGCGGTATTAATCCTAGTTGTAACCCTTATGAAGGTTCAGCAATGGCTGCTTATCGGTCATATAGCGCGCCACCAGGTTCTCAAGCACGACTTATAACACCACCGATCAATATTGGTCCAATTTTAAGTGCGTGTTCTCTGAAGTTTATGATGTACCATAGCACTGGATATCCAACAGTGGCTGAAAGCATCAAAATTGAGGTTTCGACCGATGGTATCAATTTTACCCAAGTCGCAGCATTTCGGCGATATGCAGTGCAATCAGGGTGGCAGGAACACTCAGTATATTTAGGCGCATACGCCAACACAATATATGTCGGGTTTTTAGCCTATGCTGGTTACGGTAATAATATGTATATTGATTATGTCAGAATATTCGGAAGGCAACTTCCGCCGAATGATGTTGGAGTCGACGAAATTATATCACCGGGTTCCTGGCATCTATTTAATACACCAATGACACCGATCGCACGAGTAAAAAACTACGGAAGTGCTACGCAGTCAAACTTTGTGGTGGTCTGTACCATTCTCGGTACTGGTAACCTTGTCCGATACACTGATACCAAAACAGTCGCAACTCTTACACCTAATGATACAACTTGGGTCAATTTTACTTCATGGACCCCGAGTATCATGGAAAGATGCTCAATCAGAATACGAACAATGTTGAACGGCGACCAGAACCCAGCAAATGACTTAAAGACAATTATTACTGATATCAATTTTCTAACAGAAAAATTTACTAATGAGCTATTTCCGCCATTAGGCTGGACAGTTTATAATTTTGATGGTGGAACTCAAATGTGGGAAAGATATACTTCTGGTCCCTATACGACACCTGCTTGTGCATCTTGTCGCTACGAATCCTCAACATTATTAAACAATGATTGGTTAATCACGCCGAGGATTGGCCCGCTTCGGATAAATGACTCTTTAATATTTTACTATCGAAATTATTCAAGTACTTTTACCGATACAATGCTTATTCGAGTCTCAACTAATCCAGCAGTGAATGACACAGCAAGCTTTACCATTATTGATATCATCGCTACTAATGCTAACAGTTGGAATCAAAAGTCAATAAGTCTTTCCCAGTTTGCGGGCAATCAAGTTTACATTGCGTTCAATTATCGATGTCTTTACAAATTCCGCATTGCCATTGATAACATTGAAATAAGAGGCTACGCCGCTGGCATTTCTGAAAATCGAGCGGATAAATTTGCCTATATTCCAATATTTAACCCGCCATATCCGAATCTGATATCTAATGGTATTGTTTCGATTTCTTTTACATTATCAGAACCGGCTAAAGTAAATGCAGTGATTTGTGATGTAACTGGGAAATTGATAAAAACACTGGTGAATACTGATTTTCAATCCGGTATCCATAAATTCTTCTGGGATTGCACAAACGAGCAAAACAAACGAGTTTCACCTGGTGTCTACTTTTATCGCCTAAAAATGAATAATGACTTGATTTCCGAAAAGATACTAATTTTAAGATAAAGATAGTATGAGCCTAAAACTTAATAAACAACAATACCTTTCTTTGGATGGCGGTGAAGAAAGGTATCAAAATAATTTAATCCGCCAAAGGAGGTAATATGTATAAAATAACTAAAACCACTATCTTTCTCATTCTAATTTTTGCGTCTTTGCTGACTGCCGCAACTTGGAATTATCAATCGATATGGACCGGCACCGGAATTTTACGCCGGGTAGCTATCGGCAATAAAATAAAAGGACCAACTGACGACACCTTCCGAATTTTAACGGTTCAATCTTCGGGAACAAAACTCGTTTTATTATTCACTGATACATCCAGTACTTTACCGATGATGTGGCGAGTTGACACCGTCGATACCGGCGCCTTTTTTGGCTGCGGGATTGGCGATGTTGACCGAGATGGTGACAATGACTTAGTCTATGCACGTGCAACAAGTCCTTACTATGTTGCTCGTTCTTATTGGGACCCCAGTACATCTACTTGGCTACATGAAAATATAGTTACGCTTGCCGGAACTGCGCCAAACTGGGGGATGGATATCGGCGATGCCAACAATGATGGTTATGCCGACGATATTATCTATAGCGCAGGAAATACAACTAACAGTAAAGTTTACTGGGCTTTTTGGGATGGTCATGCCTGGATCAATACAGTAATTTGGAACGGTGACGGCCGAACAACAATGGGCGTGGCGATCGGCAACTTTGACTCAGCTAATGGTGATAGTAATGAAGTTGTTGCAGTGACTAATGGAACTTCTGGCGGTCCTGGTGGCCGAGTAATGCGATTGTGTTTGACCCCAAGCGGGTGGGATACTTTGACACTATGGATGCAAGGCACAACTACAGGCACGCTCTCTCTTTCTGGAGTAGCAATTGGCGATTTTGATTCCCACAATTCTGGCAAAGAGATTGTTACAACAAATGCCACAACCACTAGTGGTTCAATAAATGGTTCGGTGTTCGAAGTTTATGGTTCAGGAACAAACTGGTCGTCTCGCACGCTTTATTCGGCTGACATTAGTTATTGGGCAGTTGCGGTTGGCGATGTGCTGAATACCAATCCTGGTGAGGAAATTGTTTTTTCTGATAATGCCTCATCAGGTATTGTTCATATTTTATGGGGTGCAGGTGATGAATGGTACAATGAACCAATATTTAATATGGGCGGCGGCTCAAGTTTTGGTGCTGCCATCGGCGATGTAAACAGACATCGGTCTTTTAATCAAGA
>JBDRUR010000074.1:0-6422 GCA_039801485.1 Caldifarciminota bacterium | reverse complement strand
ACATCAGTCATATCCAGCGTTTGTATATACTCACCGCGTCCATTACCGCCGTCGTGTCCAACCAAATCTATCTCCATAAAACCCGGTCTTTTACTGTTCCAATCAGCAAAAGTACGAATCGGTATTTGGTTTAGTAATAGCGTGCCTGGTTTGGTAGGCGCTTTTCCTTTTAACCGATAACGGGCTTTGTCTTTTTTGAGTAAGCGGTCAATTGTTGCGGCACTTTCTGTTTTGTGATTGGATCGATGATTAATTCTTTATGTTGAATAAGAATCGGCACGATTTCTGCTAGATAAGGGGCTAAGCGTTTACTACAGATACAATCACAGATTAGCCAGACTTGTTTGAGAACAGCCGCTACTTTATCGTCATAAATGCGGGGTTTATTTCTTTTTTGTTTATGTTGTTTAGCCTGTGTCAGAACAACTGGTTTACCGTCATTTTGGTATATAATTAGTTTTCGATTCCAGTTTCGTAATACTAGTGAGGCGTAAGATCGATTATAACCGGTTAAGGCGACCAATTCATCTAGAATTTTGCCTTTTTGCTTTTTCTTTACCCTGTTATATCGTTTTGCTATTTCTTTAGTTATTATTTTCTTGTCATGCATAGTTAAAGCCATATGACTGCCTCCAATTTAAAAGAGCAGTCATATTATAACCTCATTTCGAATAGATTTTTATGTGAGGCAATGATACCATTTCGTATAGATTTTTGATGAGGCAATGCGAGATATTGATTTTTTGAAATCAGCGAGTATAATTTAATTAAATTTTCTTGTTGTCAAGGAGACCAAAATGAAAGACATCTTTAAATTATTAATTAGTCTTGTGATTTGTCAATTTGCTGGCATTTTAGGTTCAATTTTTACAAGACCGAATATCGCGAGTTGGTATTCATCATTAAAAAAACCATCATTGGCGCCACCAAACTGGGTATTTGCACCGGTATGGACAATATTGTTTTTATTAATGGGTATTGCACTTTATTTAGTATGGAAACAAGGTTGGCAGGATACCAAAGTCAGAAAAGCAATTTTAATATTTTTTATCCATCTAATTATTAATATCTTATGGTCAGCAGTATTTTTCGGATTGCATCAACCCTTAGCCGGATTTTTGGTTATTATCCTATTATGGTTATTTATCGTCATTACCATTATCTACTTTGCTAATATTTCGAAACTCGCTGGGTTTCTACTTATCCCTTACTTGCTTTGGGTAAGCTTTGCTTCAGTGTTAAACTTTATGTTATTTAAAATTAATTAGCGCCTATTATTAATGAATTTCTTAATTGTTTATTATTCACGGACCGGTAACACGAAAATCCTAGCTGAGTTACTCGCTGCCGATCTTAAGAAATTATCGTCAGATAAAAATTCAACAGTTGCTATTGAAGAAATTAAAGATCTGAAAAAACGGACCGGGTTTTGGAACTGGCTAATTGCTGGTCGCGATGCCTTAAAAAAGAAATTAACTGTTATTAATAGTCCAAAATACCAGATAGTTAATTTTGACATGATATTGTTAGGCACACCTATTTGGGCGGGTACGTTATCACCAGCGATCAGAACATATATTGTGCAATACCGCAACCAACTAAAAAAGGTTGCTTTTTTTACTACCAGTAAATTTCAAAACTTACAAGTTTTTGAAGAACTAAAAGAACTATGTCGATTAACGCCTGTCTGTTATCTTAATATCACTAATGCCGAGTTGAAATCATTAACATCGGCACCCAATAAGTTGACCGAGTCGGTCCAAAAGAAAATTCGTGATTTTACGGAAAAGTTAATGCTATGGAACAGGTAATCGATTTTTCTTTTGCCGAATTAGAAAAACGACTTAAACCATTCGTAATAAGAAAAGAGCAGATCGAAAAATTATTGGCTGACCCAAAGGTATTAGCCAATGCCGAACAAACAAGTGCGCTAAATAAAGAGTATAAAGAGCTTACCACGATTTTACAGATGCTTCAAGAATATAAGCAAATTGAAAAAGAACTAAGAGATATCGAAGAACTTAAATCATCACCAGAAGACGAAATTCGAGAAATGGCGGAAAAGGAATGGTCAAAACTACAAACACGTCAACAACATCTGCGAAATTCGATTCTATATTTTCTGTTGCCTAAAGACCCTTTATGGCAAGGCGATTGTATCGTCGAAATTCGGGCGGCAGCCGGTGGTGAAGAATCAGCAATATTTGCTGCCGACCTTTTTCGGATGTATACAAAATACATTGAGAAAAAAAAGTTAAAACTGGAAGTTTTGTCATCGCGGTTTTCGGACTTAAATGGCATTAAAGAAATAATCTTTTCGGTCGAAGGCACTGATGCCTATCGGTATTTTCGATATGAAAGTGGCGTCCATCGGGTCCAACGGATTCCAATAACCGAAGCATCAGGACGCATTCATACTTCAACCGTCACGGTTGCGGTCTTACCAGAACCTAAAGAAATTGAACTAAAGATTGACCCCCAAGACTTAAAAATTGAAGTCTTTCGTGCCGGCGGTCACGGCGGTCAGCATGTTAATGTCACTGACTCAGCGGTACGCATAACCCATATCCCCACCGGCGTAGTTGTTTCTTGCCAAGATGAACGAAGTCAATTACAAAACAAACAGCGGGCAATGAAAATTTTACGGGCACGCCTTTTAGAACTCAAACGGGCTGAAGAAGAAAAAAAACTCGGTGAAAAACGACGAAATCAGATTGGTAGCGGTGACCGTGCCGAAAAAATCAGAACCTATAATTTTCCGCAAAACCGTGTAACTGACCACCGAATTGGGCTCTCAATTTATATGCTTACCGAAATTATGGACGGCAACCTTGATTTGGTTTTTGAGGCGCTTGAATCAGCAGAAATTACCCAAAATCTTGCCAGTTTGAAATGACATTACCAAAATTGGTCATTTATTGGTCATTGCGAGGGTTGTCGCTTTTACAACCCGTGGCAATCTCAAAACTGAGATTGCTTCGCTTCCGCAACAATGGCAAATAAACAAAAGCAGATGAACTTTATCCTACGCCAAATTAAACAAACCTTTAACGACTCAGAATCCGCTTTTGTTTTTCGTGCCCTAACTGGTAAGTCTTATGGTGAATTTTATCTGGATGACAAACAGGCAGAATTTGATTGGGATAGGTTTTCAAAAATCTGTGAACTCAGGGCAAAACAGCCAGATATGCCAATTCAGTATTTGTTTAATAAAGTTTATTTTTTGAATTTTGAGCTTTATATTGACCAGAGAGTAATGATACCGCGTTTTGAAACCGAAGAACTGGTAATGAAGTCTTATCAAAGATTGTGCTCAATTAAATCACCAGACCGAGTTAAGTTTATTATCGATATCGGCACTGGTTCGGGCGTGATTGCAATCGCCCTTGCTTTTTTGTTTCCAAAGGCATTTCTTTTAGCAACTGATATTTCGGATTCAGCACTTGCCGTCGCCAAATTTAATATTGAAAAGTTGTGCCTTGAAAATAGAATTAGACTTGTCTGTTCTGATTTATTTACTAATATCACCAACGACTCCTTGGCAGATTTAATCATCAGTAATCCCCCTTATATTCCGAGTGAAGAGATTGATATGCTGCCATTGAATGTTTTGAAATACGAACCGCGATTGGCAATAGATGGTGGCAAAGACGGTTTTGAGCTCATTGCCAAAATAATTGCCCAAGCACCAGCCTATCTTCAGCCCGACGGGTTTTTAGCATTAGAAATCGACCCGCATCAAGCAAGGTTAATCTCGGAAATTAACCAAAATAACACCGTAAAGTTCGCTGCTGATTTTGAACCTGACAACAACAATTTTACAAGGTATGCTTTTATAAAATATTATAATTGAACAGATGAGATTGCTTCGTTTCACTCGCAATGACATTACCAAAATTGGTCATTTATTGGTCATTGCGAGGGTTGTCGCTTTTACAACCCGTGGCAATCTCAAAACTGAGATTGCTTCGCTTCCGCTCGCAATGACATATTGGAGAAATCATTGCGGTCGCTTTTACAACCCGGCAATCTTAAATATAAAATATTGTAATTGAACAGATGAGATTGCTTCGTTTCACTCGCAATGACATTTCTGGCCGTTGTCATTGCGAGCGACTGAAAGGAGCGTGGCAATCTCAAACTGTTAATGTCAGAGATTGCTTCGCTTCCGCTCGCAATGACATATTGGAGAAATCATTGCGGTCGCTTTTACAACCCGGCAATCTCAAAAGAAAGGCGGGTAAATGAAAATTGGATTGATTGTCAACCCCAATAAACCTTTGGCAAAAAGGGTAATTGCCGAAATTATTGCCCTGCAAAAAAAACTGGGGTTTTCGGTATTGTTTGAAAAAAACATCAAATTTATCATCGCCGACTTAAAGATATCCAAAGATAACGAATTGATAAATCAGGCTGATGTGCTGGTGGCACTTGGCGGTGATGGCACTTTGCTTCGTGCTGCCCGAATGGCAAAAGCCAAAGAAATTCCAATTATGGGTATCAACTTGGGTGGTTTGGGATTTTTAACGATGTTTTCAGCAAATCAGACTAAAACTGCCATAACGAATTTTTTGCGTAATAAATTCCGACTTGAAAAACGAATGGTCTTAAAGGCTTTGTTTAATCCAAAAGCAGGTAAGACCAAAAAGTTCTATGCGTTAAATGATTGCGCAATAAATATGGGACCGGATTGTCGGATAATTGAAGTCATGCTTCACTCTAATAATCACCTGATTTGCCGATTGGTTGCTGATGGCGTCGTATTTTCAACACCCACTGGCTCAACTGCTTATTCATTAGCTGCCGGTGGACCAATTGTTTTTCCGACTATGGAAGCAATTATCATCACGCCATTATCGCCCCATGTGCTTTCGGCACGGCCGTTCATTATGCCAGCGGACAAAACAATCTCAGCCCAAATCAGTCAACGCACTAAAGTGGCTAATCTCTTAATTGATGGCCAAAAACGGCTGAAACTGAAATTCGGTGATACTGTTAGTTTTACTAAGGCTGAGCATACTGTTTCTTTAGTCGCACCGATTGATAAATCGTATTACGAAATCCTGCGGACAAAAATGAAGTGGAGTGAGCGCGAATGAGTTTAGCCCTAATTTTTCGAACGCGAAAGAAAAAGACAACCACCGAATTGCCGAATGCAAATACTGAGTCGCCGAGCAGTCTCGAACCGGTCATTAAAAACCGCATAAATTCAGGGACGCACCGTCTCAATTTTGAAAAGGTTTTAACACTGCCTAATTTTTTAAGCATTTCCCGACTTGTCTTGTTACCACTAATCCTTTTCTTCATTGCCACCGCGCAAAATATTACCGCATTGGTTTTAATGTTTATCTCCTGGCTTACCGATGCCCTTGATGGCTATATTGCCCGAAAAACAAATCAGGTGTCAGATTTGGGTAAAATCCTTGACCATTTCGTCGACAAAATTTGGGTTGGCACTATCTTGGTGACACTGGTTTTAATGAAAAACTTTCCAATTTGGCTGGCAGGATTGGTTATTTTCCGTGATATCTTAATTGTCTTTGGCGCGGCGATTGTGCTTCAAAAAAGAAATGTGATTTTATCGTCTAATATCTTAGGTAAAATAACTGGTTTCTTCTTTGCGGTGATTATGGTCGTCTATCTATTGCCGAATACTATCTTAATAAAGATAAAGTTGCAAGGGATTTTAATTTATATTATTGCCCTGCTAATTTTTGCGACTTTTCTCAATTATGCTTGGGTTTTTATTAAAGTCATCCGCTCAAATCACCAGCGGGCATAACTGAACAAATGGAGAGCCGATGGCAAAATCAGCAGCACAATTAAAACAACAGATAATCGACGCTAACTTAAATCGGCTATCTGAAGGTTTAAGGATAATCGAAGAAATTGTCCGATTCGGCATCCGAAACAAAGTATTGCTCTCGCAAATTCGTCAAAAGAAACATGCACTTTGGCAGTGTTTGTCAGATATCCGTTTGAAGGCGATTTATGCCCGAGACAGCCGAAAAGATTTGGGACGGGTTGCTAATTTTGATAATCTGAAACGCGATAATCTATTTGATGTTTTTACCGCCAATATCAAACGCGCCCAAGAATCTTCAAGGGTTTTAGAAGAACTATTGAAAATAGATAATGTTTCTGTCGCTCGTTTTTTCAAGCAAATGCGTTTTTGGCTTTACGAACTTGAGTCAGCACTACTCAGACTATTGACGCCAGTGTTTGACCCGAGTTTATATGTAATTATTAATACCGAGATAACTCCGCGTCGCGCACTTGCTTTAATCACCAAACAGATTATTAACGGTGGTGCGACAATGATTCAATTACGAGAACCAAAAGCTACCTTAACCAAACAATGGCTTTTAGATGCGCGCATAATTAAACGCAATATAAAAAACTCAAATATTAAATTTATTATT
>JBDRUR010000073.1:0-7060 GCA_039801485.1 Caldifarciminota bacterium | reverse complement strand
GAAATTAGGGTAGTGCCCGATAACGTTCTTTGGCTAAATTGGCTTCAGTACTATTGGGGTAGTTATCAAAAACCCTTTTGTAATACTCTTTTGCTTTTTTATTTTCACCCAGTGATTCGTAGGCGAGTCCAATTTTGTAAATGGCGGCAACAACTTTATTCCCCTGGGGATATTGACTGATAACTTTTTCAAATTCAATGATCGCGTCCGGGTATAGTTTTTTAGAATAAAAGCATTCGCCAATCCAATACTGGGCATTATCGGATAGTTCGGTATCAGGAAAGTGTTTCAAGTATTGACGAAAACCGGTGATCGCAACATCATAATCGCCTCGGGTATAATCTAAATAGGCGGTATTATACAACTCATCCGGGTCAAGTTCCACGGTCCGTCGAATGGTCACTGTTTCTTGTGGTGATGGTTGTCGTTGACTAATCCCGAGTTTTTGAAATACTCGATTTAATTGCTCTTGATTGTCATCGGCTTTTGCTTTGAGTCGCGTCAATTCTTCTCGGATATTTTCAATTTCGGTTGATAGGTCGGCATTCATCTCATAAATTAATTTTGTCTGCAGTTTTGATAGGCTGTCAATTTGTTTTACATAAACTTCTAAACTGTCAATCTTTGTGCCTTTACGAATAAAATGCCAGGTTGGCGCACAACTACTAACTGTCAAACATAAAATTATAAGCAATACCAAGCCAACCCAATTAAATATCTGTTTAGTCATATTAAAGTAGCGAGTCCGCCTTTCTTAAATTATCCTTTAAGTTCTATCATTATGGACTATTTGAAAGGGTGGACTCGCTCTCAATTATTTTAATTTTTTATTTTTGAACAAATTCGCAGCGACGGTTTTTCCAATATTCGGCTTCGTTTTCAGTTACCAGTCGCTCTTCACCGTAACTGATCGTATTTAACCGTGCTTTGTCAATGCCAAGTTTGACCAGATAATTTTGTGCCGCGTTTGCCCGACGCCAACCCAAAGCCATATTATATTCTGATGTGCCAATCGGACAACAATGCCCTTCAATGGTAATATTGACCTCAGGATTTTCTTTTAGGAGTTGAGCATTAGTTTTTAGAATTTCAGCCGCATCTGGTCGAATATCAGATTTGTCAAAGTCGAAGTAGATTGTTTTGAAATTTAGTTTTGGTAGCTCTTCTTTTTTAATTTCTTCTTCTGGTGGTGGCGGCGGTGGTATGACTTCTTCTTTTACCTTTACTGCTTTTTTAGCACAGCAACTAACGCCAACTATCAGCACGAAACAAAGTGTCAGACAACTTAATATTTTGAGTGCATTTTGCATAATGCCTCCCTTCTATTTTTTATATTATTATATAAGACATTTTTATAATGTCAATTGTTTTTTGTAGTCTTTTCTCAAGATGGCATAATAAAAGAGATTGTGCCATTTTCCTTGTTTGCGGATATGTTCAAAAAAAATACCCTCAAGTTGAAAGTTATTTTTTTCTAAGACCCGTAGTGACGCAGTGTTATCCGCCAAAACCATTGCGAACACCCGATGTAATTTTAGTCTATTAAAAGCATAATCCAGGGCTAAATTTACCGCGGTCGTCATTATCCCCTTTTGCCAATATGGTTTTGCCAACCAATAACCAAGATTGCAATGCTTGTGTTTTAAATCAACATTGGCTAACCCGATTCCACCGATTAGCTGATTGGTCTGTTTATCAATAATCGCAAAGTCGTATTGGAGTTTATTTTTTCTTAAAGTTAGACTCTTTTTAATAAAGTTAATGGCATCTTGTCGGCGATACGGATAGGGAATATTGATTGTCCATTTAGTTACCGAGCGATCGTTAAGGTATTTCGCAATTGTGGCTGCATCTGATATTTTTAATGGGCGTAATTCAATCGCAACCTTTGATGATTTTATCTGAGAATAAGTTATTGCTGGCACCAAATTGTTATTGTCGTAATTTTGCTAAGAAATTAAATTCACCCTGAAATTGTTTCGGACGATAATCCGGTAAAAGCATTGGTGACTTTCGCTCTTGGGGAATGTTTGCTTGTTGTAGTTCAGCATGGTATTGTTTTAAGTGGTCAAGTGTGCCTTCAGATAAATTAGCAATTTTTGATGATTTTTCGGCTGCATGGCGTCCAGCACGACGGCCAAAGACTAAGATATCAAGTAGCGAATTACCCATCAGTCGATTGCGACCATGAACACCGCCCGAAACTTCACCAGCAACATATAGATTAGGCACATTAGTTTCGCCAAATTCATTGCATAATATGCCGCCATTCTGATAATGTTGAGTTGGATAAGTAAGCACTGGTTCTTTGGTCATATCAATGCCAAATTTAATAAATTGGCGATACATCGCTGGTAGTTGTTTGTGGATTGTTCCTGGTCCCGAAACCATTTCAATCAACGGCGTATCAAGCCAGACACCGCCACCGGTCGCGGTCATTATGCCTTTCTTTCTTTCTTGGACTTCACGGATAATTGCTGACGCAACAACGTCTCTGGTCTCAAGTTCGTAGATAAATCTTTCGCCATCAGCATTGACCAATTGGGCACCGACGCCGCGCACTTTTTCAGTTATCAGTTGTCCTAAGATTTGTTCCGGATAAGCAACGCCGGTCGGATGATATTGAATCGTATCAATAAAAATCAGTTTGGCACCGGCACGATAACCGATAACCAAACCATCCGCAGTCGCGCCGTAGTGATTCGAGGTTGGAAATCCTTGAATGTGTAGCCGACCAGCACCGCCGGTTGCTAAAATTGTTGTTTTGGCTTTGACGGTAAACACCTCGCCGTTTTCCATATTGAGTAAGACGGCACCAACACAATTACCGTTTTTATCTTTTAATAGCTCTAATGCCGAAGTGTATTCTAAATATTTAATTTTGTTGTCCAGAAATTCATCTTTCAGACAACGCATAATTTCGGCGCCGGTATAGTCTCGGCAAGGATGCATCCGTTTGCGCGAAGTGCCGCCGCCATGAATTGAAAGCATCGTACCATCATCGGCTTTGTCAAAGATCACTCCTAAGTCTTCTAACCAGCGGATAATTTCCGGTCCATCTGTGACCAGTGCCCGGACAAGTTCCGGAATGTTTTTAAAGCCACCGCCACCAATCACATCCAGATAATGAATGGCTGGTGAATCGTTTTCTTTATCTGCGGCTTGAATGCCACCTTGTGCCATTGTTGTATTGGCATCGCCAATGCGTAATTTGGTAACTAATAAGACATCGGCTTTGGCTTGATGAGCGGTGATTGCTGCCGAAACACCGGCACCGCCGCCACCAATAATTAAAACATCAACTGAGTATTTTGGTTGAGGGATGGTAAAACGTTCCGGGTCAATTAATGAATAGGCTTCAAAGAGATTGGCAAACTCGTGCGGTGTCTTATCACCCTTATTTACGCCAACACTCAAAGCCCGCATCGTGCCTTTTTTATAATCCGGATGAAAGGCTTCTAACAGTGCTTGGCGTTCGGCTAAACTTAATCTGGGAAAATCAGATCCCTTTCGTGCTTGGCGAGTTGCCTCAACCTTTTTAATTGATTCCTGAAATTCTTTTGGATACATTTTCAGCTCCGCGTTTATTCAATATCTCTTTTGGTATAGAGTTCTTTTAACTGCTCGGTAGAACTCTGCATTAGTTGTTCAATTTCTTTGGCGAATTTTTGCTCTTTCATTTCCAAGAGTCGTTTGTCCAAATGCGGTGCTTTTTTCATAATATGGGCGCCGTAAATTCTTCTTGCGGCTAACGCAACATAATACTGAACAATCTCGGCTGGACAACGCGTAGCACACAACCCGCACATAATACAGTCAAACGAGAGTTCGGCAACTTTTTTATAATCACCGCGAATTGCCGCATTAATATAGTCCATTACTTTGATATCCTGGGGGCAGACTTTTGTGCAACTGCCACAAGAAATACAGCGCATAATCTCTGGATATAACGCGCATAAGGTTTCAGTAGTTGGCTGGATTTGGCTAATCTTATGCTCTGCTTTATTTGCTGGATAAAACGGAATTTGTGCCAGATACATCCCGTCTTCGATTTTGGTCTGACAGGCTAAGGCAACTTTTAGTTTATAAGAATCTTTGGTGCGATAAACCGTACTACAGGCACCGCAAAATCCACCACGACAACCGCAACCACGCACAAATAAAAAACCAGCATACTCAATTGCCTGAAGAATTGTCAGGTTGGCTGGCACCTGATATTCTTTGCCCATAATATAGATTGTTGCTAATTCTGGCATATTATCCCTGACGATATTTTTTCATTCCCTCTTCATACAAATCATTACCATAACAATCATTGACCACCACCACTGGGAAATCTTCAACTTCCAGTCGCATAATTGCTTCTGGACCCAAATCTTCATAGGCAACGGTTTCGCACTTTTTAATGCGCTTGGCAATTAACGCTGCGGCACCACCAACTGCTGCAAAATAGACACCAGTGTATTTCTTTAAGGCATCAATAACTTCTTGCGTGCGATTACCTTTACCAATCATGCCTTTCATGCCATAAGCAAGTAAAGTCGGGGTATAAGGGTCCATGCGTTCAGAAGTTGTTGGACCAGCCGGTCCAATCGGATAACCTGGTTTTGCTGGCGCTGGACCGACATAATAGATTATCTGACCTTTCAAATCAACTGGTAATGGTTGGTTCGCATTCAATGCTTCAACTAATCGTTTATGAGCAGAATCCCGACCAGTATAAATAACGCCGGTAATCAGCACCGAATCGCCGGCTTTTAAGCTTTTAACAATTTCATCAGTTAATGGGGTTGTAATTCTTTTCATTGGCCACTCCTTTTACAAAATTGCGGTTTTATGTCTTGCCGCATGACAATTGATATTTACCGCAACTGGCATACTGGCAATATGACACGGATAAGTCTCAATAAATACCGCTAATGCGGTAACCCGACCACCAAATCCCTGAGGACCGATACCAGTTTTATTAATTTCGGCTAGCAGTTCTTTTTCCTTTTCGGCATAGAATGGGTCAGGGTGAGTTGAGCCAATCTCTCTGAGCAACGCCTTTTTGGCTAAATAAGCAACCTTTTCAAAATTACCACCGATGCCAACACCGACCAATATCGGCGGACACGGATTGGCTTTAGAACGCAACACCCGGTCAACGACAAACTGCTTGATTCCTTCCCAACCAGCAGCCGGGGTCAGCATTTTAACTTCGGACATATTTTCTGAACCACCGCCTTTTGGTGCCACCGTGATTTCCAGTTTATCACCAGCAACAATTTCGGCATGAATTACTGCCGGAGTATTGTTACCGGTGTTTTTCCGACGCAATGGGTCAGCAACAATTGACTTTCGTAGATAGCCTTCTTTATAACCTTTAGCAACACCGGCATTGATGGCATCAAATAACTCACCACCAACAACCTTCACTGAAGAACCAATCTTTACAAAGACAACCGCGGTGCCGGTATCTTGGCAGGCAGGAATCATCTCTTTTTTAGCAATCTCGGCATTATCAATCAATTGTTGAAGGATATCTCTACCAGTAGGCGATTCTTCAATCTTCAAGCCATTTTTAAATGCGTTGATAATGTCGTCGCCAATCAGGCAATTGGCATCAATGCATAACTTGGCAACAGTATCAACGATATCTTGATAGTTAACTTCTTTCAAGTTCAGCTCCTTTCTATTTTCACTCCTTTGCCATTTTCAACACCCAAATTTCCGGTGTTTTCGGCAATGTTTCCATACTAATGGTTATTTCCGATTTATCAAATTTTTTAACATTCTTTTTGTCTTTCAAAAAGTCATCAACCTTGGCAATTGGAAAATCTAAGGCTGATGTTTTATAATGCATTGGGATGGTTATTTTCGGTTTCAATTTATTGACAATCTCAGTTGCGACTTTACTATCAATTGTGAAATAACCGCCAACCGGAATTAACAGCACATCAATTGCGCCGAGTTTTTTATAATCACTCTCAGTTAGCGAATGGCCTAAATCTCCCAAATGGACAAGGCGCAGACCGTCAGCTTCAATAATAAATATCGTATTTTTACCTCGTGCCGAACCTTTTTGAGTATCATGAAACGAACTAATGCCAGAGACTTTAACGTCTTTTACTGTCCAATTACCTTCGCCTTTAATTACTTGGAACTTACCCAGCACTTCGGCGGTGCAGTTGTGGTCATCGTGGTCATGAGAAACCAAAACAACATCAGCCGATTCCTTGATAACTTTATATCTTAACGAATTATTAAAACAGCCGGCTTTATACGGGTCGGTAATAATTCTTGTGCCATTACTGGTGATAATTAAAAAAGATGCGTGTGCTAAAAACATTAGATTCATAAACCATCACCTTTGACAAGTTAGATTTTACAACAAATAATTTTATAAAAAAAGCAGGCAAAGTCAAGCATACCATAACATTTCTTTTTCTGTCATTGCGTGGCAATCTCTGTTTCTTTTGTCATTCCATGCCCCCTTTTCTGTCATTCCGTGCCCCTTTTTTGTCATTCCGTGCTTGACACGGAATCTCATCTGTCATTGCGCGGGTTGTCGCTTTTACAACCCATGGCAATCTCGTCATACCGATAATACCGAGATTGCTTCGGCTTTGCCTCGCAATGACAAATTGAGAGAATGTCATTGCGCAGTTGCTGAAGGCAACCTTGGCAATCTCTGCTTCTTTTGTCATTCCATGCCCCCTTTTCTGTCATTCCGTGCTTGACACGGAATCTCATCGTTGCTCCTTGTTTTTTTTCTTTTCGGCATACAGCTGTCTTTGCCGAATCTTATCAAGCACTTGCCAGATATTACACTTAAGCGAACAGGGGCCAGCCCGGTCTTTTCTTAATTGCGACTGAATATTTATAGTCTTCATATTTAAGTCCTTTCTTTTTTTATTTTTTTATTTTTTTTTATTTTTCATTAGAAAAATCAATATTTTTCTTTTCCTTGTAATCTTTGTTTAATATTGTAATCTTTGTATAATATTGTGCTGTTATCGTATTGGTAACAGGGTCTGTTACTAATTTGGTAACAGGGTCTGTTCTCGATTTGGTAACA
>JBDRUR010000072.1:0-7171 GCA_039801485.1 Caldifarciminota bacterium | reverse complement strand
CCTTTCTGCCGGTATCTTGATTATTCTATGGTACCGGCGTTTTTATTATACTCATAAATGACCTACTTTCAAATTTTCCACAACATTTGATTATATCTCCGCAAGACGCGCTACGCATTACGCTTTTAGCGTCCAGCGTCAACTATCCCTTTTTCATCAGGGCAGGCTTTCAGATTTTTTATATGATATTGGCGAGTAGATATCAATGGTTTTTTGATGAAAGTGGGTATTTGCAAATCGAATTATTGACAAATAAGATAAATTTTTTTATTGTGTTAGCAAGTTTCTTAGGAGAAAATATGATTGATGTTTTTAAAACTCTATTGGCGTACTTTAGTGGTATGGATTATGGTGAACTTCGCTTTCATGAGCGAGTGAGCACTGGTATTGCGATGCGGCACGGTGAGTTAGAAGCGATAGCCAATGTTAATTATTCTGGTGTTGGTATCCGAGCATTGTATCAAGGTGGCTGGGGTTTTTCATCGACCAGCCGTTTAGATTTAATTGATATCAAAAAAGCAATCAGTGATGCGTGTATTGCGGCAAAAGTTGCCAGCAAGGGTAAAGTTAATAAGATTGTAAAATTAGCGCCAGCTAAATTAGCCAAGGGCAGATTTTCACCAATAATCAATGACCCATTAGTCAATCATACCTTAGAAGAAAAGTTAGAATTAGTAAAAAATACCGAAACAAAATTACGAGCAGCATCGAAATTAATCCAATCTGCACGGGTCGCTTATATTGAACAACTGAATAAAAAATTCATTGTTACTACTGATGGTGCTGAGTGTGAAATATTAGATTCCAAGCCGGAGTTCTTAATATTTGTAGTGGCAGGTAATGGTAATGATATGGTGGAAGCATTAGCCGGTTTAGGAGTTACTGGTGGTTGGCAGGAATTATTTGGCCAAAGAACCCCCGATGAATTTATTGAGATTGTGATTAAACGAGCTGAAGCACTGTTAAACGCAAAGTATCCTAAAGGCGAAAAGACAACTGTGATATTAGACCCGGGTTTAGTTGGTCTTATTGCTCATGAAGCAATTGGTCATACGGTTGAAGCGGACTTTGTCTCATCAGGAGCAATTACCAAAGATAAAATCGGACAACGCGTTGCCAGCGATTTCATTACTCTGTTTGATTCCGGTGACGAAGGTTCTGCCGCTGGCACAATTTTGGTTGACGACGAGGGGGTGATTACCAAAAAAACAATCATTATTGAAAACGGCATTCTAAAGTCTTATTTACATAATCGACAAAGTGCTGAAGAATATGGCGTTGAACCAACCGGCAATGCCCGAGCTTTTGAATATTCAGATGAACCAATCATTAGAATGCGAAACACCGCAATTGCTCCGGGCGATAAAACGCTTGAAGAAATTATTGATGATGTCAAATATGGTTATCTGCTAAAAGGTGCCAAAGGAGGGCAGGCTGATGCTAATGCTGAATTTATGTTCGGTGTCCAGGAAGCTTATAAGATTATTAACGGCAAAATTGACGAACTTTATCGCGGTGTGACAATTTCTGGACAGGCATTTGACGTTTTGATGAGCGTTGATGCGGTAAGTAAGGATTTTAAATGGGATATGGGATTCGGCTATTGTGGTAAATGGCAACGAGCTAAGGTCGATGGCGGTGGGCCTTATCTAAGATGTCAAGCAATTATTGGAGGCAGACAATGATTGAATTAGGTGAGTTAATTATCAAAAAGGCTCTGGAACTAGGTGCCAATGAAGCAGAGGCATATTTAATCAAAGGTAAACAGTTTTATGTTTCAATTGAAGCCAATGATATTAAGTTAGCTAAGAGCCAAATTTCAGATGGCGTTGGTATTAGAGTATTTAAGAATCAAGGGTTAGGTTTTGCTTCGGTGAATACCCTGGCAAAAGAGAAAGTTATGGATGCGGTTAGCAATGCGGTGCGATTAGCCAATTTAGCACCAAGCGACAGTGGTAATATTTTGCCAATGCCAGCCGAGACGATGCCGGTTGTCAAAGATATCTATGACCCGAATGTCGAAAATCTTACAATGCAAGATGTATTAGATTATGCCAATACCTTATTGAAAACTGCAATTAATTATGACCGACGAATTATAATTGATAGCGGTATTTTTTCTGGTTCTTATGGCGAACATACCGTTATGAACTCAAAAGGTATTAAGGTCGCTGAAAAATTCAGTTCATTTGAATATGGTATTTTGGGTATGGCTCGAGACAATCAGGAGGTTTCTTGTTTTCAAGATGAGTTTGACTCAACACGCAAGATTTCTGAGATTAATGTCATCAAAGTTGCAATGACTTTTGCCGAAAAAGTATTAAAATCGTTAGGTGCCCAAAAGGGTGAATCGTTCAAAGGCACGGTAATTTTAGAACCAGAAGTGTTTGCTGATTTCATCGGCGTTGCAATTAATGCAGTCTCAGCAAATAATGTTCAGAAAAAAATGAGCCGATGGATTGGAAAATTAAACCAAAAAGTTGTCTCCGATTGTCTAACAATCGAAGATAATGGGCTATTACCAGCTGGTCCGGCATCAAGTGCCTTTGACCGCGAAGGCGTTAGTCGAAAACCATTGATAATAATTGATAAGGGGATATTGAACGGATATTTATATAACTCGTATTGTGCCAACAAAGAAAACCGAAAGTCAACTGGTCATGCAGTTGGCGGGGTGCGTTCGATTCCATCAGTTGGACCGAGCAATGTGATTGTGAATGTTGGTGAAAAATCTTTGCAAAAATTAATAAGCGAAGTTAAAAAAGGCGTATTTGTTACACGACTCTCAGCACAGCCCGACCCATTTAGTGGTGATTTTTCTGGCGTGGTCAAAGGCGGAACTTTAATAGTTGATGGCGAACTAAAACAACCACTGATTGAAACAATGATTGCCGGTAATGTCTTTACATTGTTAAATCAGATTTCCGGTTTGTCAAAAGAATCAAAGAAAGTCGGTAGTTTTTTCCTACCTTATTGTCGAATTGAAGATGTTTCAGTTACAAGTGGTTAATTAGTTTTTAAATTTTGATGTTGACAACTACCAAATACTAATCTAATCTATTCTATCGTACATAAGTTGGGAGGATATATGAAAAGATGGTTATTGTTAGTTGTTTTGATGTTTTTCATTTTAAGTATTTTATTGAATATTTTAAATGCGCAGGTCGATACCGCCTGGGTGAGAAGATACAATGGTTTTAGTGATTCAATGGATTGTGCTGTGGCAATAGCGGTTGATAATATCGGTAATGTTTATGTAACTGGCTATAGTTTTAATCAAGTAAGTAACTTAGATTATTACACAATTAAATATGATGCTTTGGGTCAAGAAGTTTGGTCGGCACGCTATGATGGTCCGGCAAATATGCTTGATTATCCCTACGCATTGGCGATTGATGAACAAGGTAATGTCTATGTCACTGGTGGTAGTTATGGAATAGGTGTTTATTATGATTATGCGACAATTAAATATAATCCATTTGGTGAAACTGCATGGGTTCGTCGATATAATGGACCAGCAAATGATTATGACGAAGCGAGAGCAATCGCAGTGGATAACCAGGGTAATGTTTATGTTGCGGGAAGAAGTTATGGTTTAACAATGAACTACGACTGTTTAACAATTAAATACAATTCATTAGGACAAGATATCTGGACAAAGAGATATAATGGGGCCGGGAATTCTTATGACGCAATTTATGCTATGACTATTGATAGTGTCGGCAATGTCTACGTTACCGGTACCGTCTATAATACAAGTAGCGGATATGATTATGTAACTATTAAATATGACTCGTTAGGTCAAGAGAAATGGGTTCAAATATATAATGGTACAGGAAATTCAACTGATTATGCAAACGCAATTGCAGTTGATAATTCTGGTAACGTTTATGTTACAGGCAATAGTTCTGGAATAGGTAGTAATTTGGACTTTTTAACCATAAAGTACGACTCTTTAGGACAAGAAATCTGGACAGCACGATATAATGGCCCAGGTAATTATATTGACCATGCCAATGCAATCGACATCGATATTTTGGGGAATGTCTATGTTGTCGGTGCTACCCGCACTAGTGGAATTGGTTATGATTATGTAACAATTAAATACAATAATGCTGGTCAACAAGTCTGGGTTCAAATATATAATTCACCGACTAATGGCGATGATTATGCGTATGCTTTGAAGATTGATAACCAACAAAATGTTTATGTGACCGGATACGGCACTTTTCCAAGCACGCTACGAGACTATACGACCATCAAGTATAACACTCAGGGCCAGTTAATATGGATTATAACTTATAATGGACCGGCAAATAGCTACGATGAAGCAAGAGCAATTACACTTGATGCAATAAATAATGTTTATGTAACTGGCACCAGTTCCGGTTTCGGTCCCGACTATGCGACAGTCAAGTATGTACAGGGGCAAGGATTGGAAGAACTGATAACGCATGGTGCGAAGTCCTCCATGCCGAAAATATATCCAAATCCAGCGGCATCGGTAGTGTATGTTTGTTGTCCGTGGAATGTGAATAAAGTGACGATCTATGATGCGACTGGAAAAGTAATAAAACAGATTGCTTTGCAAGTTTGTAATGACAATACAGTTCGTATTCTGCTTGAGGGCATCAAGAAAGGCGTCTATTTTATAAAAGTCAATGATGTGATGGTAAAAGATAAACTAGTAATTACTAAATAAGCGATAAGTAAGAAGACCATTATTTTAAAAATAATCCAAGTGTTATGCTGCATTTAATTCAGCATTGAAGATTTTGCATAAATTTGATAACTATTAGTTTTCCTATTATGGTTTTGTTGTTTTATTGAAGCAGCCGAGTTATTGGCGAAACGTTTTGGTTTTTAATTTCTATGTATTTTATATCATTTTAAAACAAAATAATTTCATTGACATTATTTCAATGTTTGGTAAATTTCGACTAATTTTTCCGCAGCGTGAGACCAAAGAAAGTTATTTTTAATATGTTCTTTAAGTGCATTAGTCTTTTTTTGCGCTAGAGATTCTTCAATTGCTTGTTTGATTGACTTATTTGATTTTGGTTCAATATATTGTACATAATCCTTGAAATATTCGTCGGTGCCACCATATTTAGTTATAGCAATCTTAGCTCCAGCCAAACCAGCTTCTAATGCGACAAGCCCAGGTGTCTCATAATAAGATGGAAGTACCAGGGTATCGCAAGCAGCATAAGCTGAAGACAAAATTGGGTCTGAATGTTCGATATCAGTGATGAGCAAAGTGTTTCTTCTCGACTTAATAATTTCTAAACATCGTTTGCCATACTCATTATTGATAACTTTACCGATCAAAACCATTGGCATATCAAGGTGTTGGCATATCTTTAATAACCGCAAGAGATTTTTTCTTTGCCAGCCGATGTGTCCAACATATAAAATAAAGTCTTTCATACCATATTTATTAATAAATAGTGATGGTTCAGCATAATAAAATCGTTCATCAACACCATTGGGGAGAAGTTTAATTTTTGATTGGTCAATCATTAAGCCTTTGGCAATTAGTTCGCACTCTCTTTTAGTATTTGGTGCGACAACATTTGCAACTGCACATAGTTCGTGCGTTACAAGATAGGGGTAAATAATACCAAACTTTGTCAGGACCTTAGATAACGATAATACTGACCGAATAAAATTTGGTCCTCGCTTGCTGTAAAATACCGGTGTCATTATTAATTTGATGTTTAACGCTCGGATTGATTTGGCTAAATGGTAAGTACCAAGATGAGCACAGAAAAGATGGACTACATCAATGTCCTTGTAGTTCTGCCAACTGTCAAAAAGCAAGACTTCGATGCCAAGTTTTTCCAATTCTTTTTTTAAGGCAAAAACCTGGGTTTTGACACCGCCTTCAAGAATGGTGATTGCTTGATAACTGCCAAAAAGGATTCTCATATCTTTAGTAATTTTAATATTTTATCCAAGGTTAGATAAAAATACAATTTAAACTTTGTACTTTTTGATTTTAATTTAAGATAGCAATTTAGCTCGGTAATTTTATTAAAGCAAATTGGTTGATATTTCAAGTCATTAAGATTGTAAATACCGGTGTGCAAAGGTAGAAATGTTTCTTGACCTACGGTATTAATAATATGCAAGACAGCTTGGTTTACATAGTTTTGAGTTTGAACGACCAATTGATTTTTATCAATATGCCACTGGCATTCATCTAAGATTTGCAAACGTTTTTGCCACCAAAAGTAAAACTCAGTAAGTGTAGTCTGCCAGATTTCCGGCTGGTTTTTGATAAAAGCCAGGACCTGTTGAAATACATTTGAGAATTGTGAAATCCGCCAGGGATGGTCATACAAAAATATTGGCTCACGCGATTGGCGTTGTTTGACGATGTATTTTTGATAGTAGTTAAATATTTGTTCAGCAGTCAAGCCAGCATGGACTAAACGGCCAACACAAATTGGATGTATTGGAATCTGTAAAACAGTTGAGCGGCGATTATCAATTATTGGGTAAAATGGTAAATCATCGTAGTCTAAACTAAATTCTGATGAGTAATGAATATGGCAATCTTCCATTGCTTTTTGCAGATTTTTATTCCAGGAACCAAAAGGTGCAGCAAATCCGATTGGCTTGATATTATTTTTTCCTAATAGTTGTTGGGCAGTGTGGATGTTGTCAAAATTTTGTTGATAATCTTTGAAAACCTTGTGATGATAACAGTGGAGTTGATAATCTTTTTGATTGGCAAAATCGGTTTGGGTTTTGGTATTAGCAAAATAAGTGAATCTACTGTTGGTTTTTTTCTCTAAATCATAGACAGCATTAAGTGCTTTTTCTGAGTCAAAATCAATATCGATTCGAAAGGCAAAGGCTGTTTGATAACCATTAGGATAATACCATAAATGAACATAAGGTAATGACATCTTAGCAAATAATTTCCTAAGACAATTGACAATTAGTTTTCTAACTTCCCCTTTGTTAATTTTTGAGACAATTTCATTTGGAAATTTACGGGATGGATAGTAAAATGGCTTGCGTTCGTTGCGAATATCAGTGATTGTTTGATTTACATCAAAAGGTAAAGCAATGATAAAGCCTTTACCAAAGCTTTTTTGAATTGGCATCATACCATTGGCTCGATAGCCATTAATGTCTAAATCAATAATTGTGATATTAG
>JBDRUR010000071.1:0-7221 GCA_039801485.1 Caldifarciminota bacterium | reverse complement strand
TGAAGAATACCAATCCCCGGCTGAGAATTGACCAAGCGTTAAAATTCTTTTGGCTTGGACTTATGCCGATTGCGATTATCGGAATAATATTAGCATTTTCTAACTTATGAAAAACAATTTTATAAGATAAAATGAAAGACTTTCGTATTTGGGGATTAAAAAAATCACCATGGGTTTTTCATGTCGCTGCGGCTTCGTGTAATAACTGTGACATTGAAATTTTGGATGTGCTAACACCGCGCTTTGATGTTGAGCGATTTGGCATTGTTTTAGTTGGTTCGCCGCGACATGCGGATGCGTTATTAGTAACCGGGGTCTTGAATCGCAAATCATTACCAAGAGTTTTAAGAGTATATGAACAAACACCAAAACCGTGTCTGGTAATCGCCATCGGTTCGTGTGCTTGTGATACCCATATGTTTAAGAACTCGTATAATGTTGTCGGACCTTATGACAAATATTTACCGGTCGATGTCTTTATTCCCGGTTGCCCACCTAAACCAGAAGCAATAATATTAGGTGTTGTTAAAGCACTACAGAAATTATGAACGAATCAGTAGAAAGATTGTTGAAAGAACTACAGAAAAAATTTCCGGAAGCAAAAGTATTTCAACACAACGCGCGTCGACTATATATCTCAATTCCGAAAGAAAAGATAATTAATATCACTAAGTTTCTCCATCATGAAAACGGGTTGCGATTGTCAATTGCGACTGGTATTGATACCCGTGAAGGCTTTGAAATCTTATACCATTTCTCTTATGATAAATTTGGCACTTATTTTACAATTAAGGTCTTGATTCCTAAGGACAATCCCAAGATTCAGTCAATTGCCCCATATTATCCAGCAGCCAATTGGATTGAACGCGAAATTCATGAACTGCTTGGTATTGACTTTGAGGGCCATCCTAATCTAACACCACTGTTAACTGCCGAAGACTGGCCCGAAGATAAATTTCCGTTAAGGCGGGATTATGAGTAAACGCATTGTTCCAATTGGTCCCTATCACCCGTTACAAGAAGAACCTGAATTCTTTAAGCTAATCGTTGAAGGTGAAAAGGTCATCGGACTTGAAATTAGCATCGGCTATAACCATCGTGGCCATGAATTTCTCTCGCCGAAATTGACTTATGACCAAGTGCCGTTTTTGGTTGAACGAATCTGTGGTATTTGTTCTAACTCCCATCCTTTGGCGTGCGTGTTAGCAATTGAAGATGCCGGTAATATTTCTGTCCCGGAACGAGCACAATATATTCGCTCAATCATCCACGAATTAGAACGCATTCATTCCCATCTATTGTGGTTAGGTTTAGCCGGTCATTTCATCGGCTATAACACTGTCTGGATGTGGGCGTGGCGTTATCGGGAATTGGTTTTAGATTTATTTGAGATGATTACCGGCAATCGCAACCACTATGCCATGAATAAGGTCGGTGGTGTTCGTCGCGATATTTTACCGGAACAAATTCCGGAAATTGAAAAAGGACTAAATCTGGTTGAAGAAAAAGTAAACTTATTTACCAAAGCTATCTTAGACGACCCGGTTATTCACGCCCGACTAAAAAATGTTGGCGTACTAACCAAAGAAGATGCTATTGCCTATGGTGTCGTTGGTCCCACTGCGCGGGCATCCGGCTATGCCATTGATGTTCGAAAAGATGACCCACACTGCGCCTATGATAAAGTAAATTGGGATATGATTGTTTGTGAAGAAGGCGATGTCTTTGCTAAAGCAAAAGTCCGGCTGTTAGAATGTTTTGAATCTATTAAAATCATCAGACAATGTCTGAAACAGATGCCTAATGGCCCAATTCAAAGTCGCGTTGACGAAATTCCCGCCGGCGAAGGTATTGGTCGAACTGAGGCACCACGTGGTGAAGTTTTTCATTATATCCGCAGCGACGGTTCTAATCACCCGATTCGTCATAAAATTCGGGCACCGAGTTATATGAACATTGTCTCTAATGAAGTTGCGGTCAAAGGTTATTCAATTGCTGATGCCGCAATCACTTTAGCCGCAGTCGACCCCTGTTATTGTTGCACCGAACGAATGGCGGCGTTTGAAAATGGGAAATTAGTTTATACTGGCAAACAACTCTTAGAACTTTCGTGGGAAAAAACTAATAAAATCTTAAATAAATATCGAAAATGAACCCATTACTTTTAATTGTCATTATTCCAGTACTGGCGGGAATTTGCGGTTATTTTATCTATCGCTTAAGAAACGAATTTAACTTCATCGGCGCTGCTTTAACTCTATATTATGCTATTTACTTATTTATTGTTACTAGAAGTTCTAAGGTCCTATATTACCAGCTATTTAACATTAAAAATATTAATTGGGGATTTTATTTAGACCAATTCAATAGTATAATTATTTTACTGCTTGCCATCATATTTGCTTTAATCCTCTTCTATAGCATCCGATATTTGCGTGATTATCAATATTTATCAAAATTCAATCTGTTTTTGATGTTTGCGATCGCAATCACTTATGCGATAATTTTATCAAATAATTTAGTTTTGTTATTTTTCTTGTTAATTACCTTATCAGTTCTATGGTACATATTTTTATTAGCATCGAAAACTAATTCCGCATTTTTTGCCAATCAACTATTTCTAACCACAACTATCTTTAACATTATTATCTCACTCGGAATTTATATTTTTATTTATGAGACCAATATTAGTTCGTTGGCCTCTAAACTACCAATAATAAGTTCCAAAGTAATTATTGCTCTTTTACTGATTTTTGTTGGGATTATCGGAAAGACTTTTATTATCCCAATACATTTTCGAATATCAAATCAATCACCATTAAATTTTATCATATTTCTGCCGTTAATTGCCGATAAAATCGCGAGTGTTTACTTATTAATTAGATTGTTATATTTTGTGCTAAACATAAATCTTATTCCGTTGTTACAATTTGTCATTTTAATCATCGGCGGCTTATCAACAGTTTATCTTGGCGTTAAAGCAATCAAGGCAAAAGAAATATTTCAACTGCTCAATTATCATAGTATCATTCAACTAGGTTTAGTTTTTATTGGTATTGGTTGTGGGAATATATTTGGTTTGGCTAGTGCTATCTATCATTTAATAAATTATTTGACCTGCCAACCGGCACTGTTATTAACGACGAGTTCTTTTGAGTATTGGACAAAATCAACCAATTTCGAATCGGTTCAGGGATTAGCCTCAAAAATGCCAATAACATTTATTGTTTTCTCAATTATGATGTTAGCAATTATTGGTATACCACCTTTGAATGGTTTCTTTTCAAGATGGCTATTATTTCAAGGTTTATTACAATTCAACAATATAGTCATTTCATTAGCATTTACCTTAAGCGTGTTTTTAGGCGGTATTTTGTTTCTGGTCGCTTCCTTACGAGGATTATTAGCTTTTTGGGGAAAAGAAACAAAATACTCCCAACGAATCCGCGATCCAGGATTCACAATGACCTTTTCACCAATGTTATTGGCACTACTAGCAATAATTTCAGGCGTATTTGCCAATTCATTTTCCTGGCAGACAATTTTATTCCCCACCCTTAGTCAGATTTTCAATAATGTTTCGCGCACAACACCGTATCATTTCGGAATCGGATTTTCATTATTATTGATTTCATTAATAACTGGCATTATAATCTATCTTATTAAATTGAATGCGTTTAAAGTGCGGAGTGCGGCATGATTGAATTGTTTATATTAGTAACGGCGATGTTGGCGGCAGCAATTGTTGCGATTGAGATTAAGGATTTATTAGCCTCGGCAGTTGCGATGGGGATCGTCGGATTTTCAGTAGCGATAATGTTTATTCTGGTTCAGGCACCGGATTTAGCAATTGTTCAAATTGTCGTCGAGATTTTAACCGTTGTCTTTTTTGCGGCAGCAATTCTTCGAACCACTCATACTGACGATACCATTGGTAAGGGGATTCAAAGTGAATCAATATTTCCGGTAGTAACTTTCTTTATCTTTGGCACATTGTTTTTGGTATTAGCAATTTATGCCATCAAAGACCTACCCCAATTTGGTGAACCGATCATGAAGGTTAGCAATTTTTATATTGAAAACGGACTCCCTCATACCGGCGCCGCTAATCTTGTTGCCGCAATAATTTTAGATTATCGCGGTTATGACACCTTTGGGGAAGCAGTAGTATTGTTCACGTCGGTCTTAGGCGTTTTAACAATCATGCGAATGAAAGGGAAACTATGAACAACGAGTCGGATAATAATAAATTTTCGACATCATCAAAAAATAGCGAGACCAAAGGAATGACGATAATTGTTAAAACAATTACGCGGATAATTGCTGGCTTTATCTTTTTATACGGTTGGTACATAGTTTTTCACGGTCATCTAACCCCGGGCGGTGGTTTTGCTGGAGGTGTTATTCTTTGCGCATCGTTTGTGCTTTTAATTCTATCATTTGGTGCCACCGAAATCAGAGAAAGAACTTCATCAATTTTTTCTTCAATCTTTGAAAGCCTGGGTGGTTTACTATTTCTTTTAGTAATCTTGCTTGGATTTTTTACCGGCGCGTTTTTCTTTACTAATGTTTTACCAAAAGGAACCCCATTAAAAATATTAAGTGCCGGCGTCATCCCGATCGCCAATATCGCAATCGGTATTAAAGTTGGTGCCGGCTTATTAAGTATTTTTATTGCTTTTGCTGCACTTCATTATATTATGAAGGAATAAAACTATGATATTATTTATTGGCTGTATTTTACTAATCGTAATTGGTCTTTATGCAATTGTCACTAAAAGAAACTTAATCAAGATTGCTATCGGTTTTTGTATGATTGAATATGGTATCAATCTTTTATTCGCATTCATTGGATTTAAGAAAAATAGTCTGGCACCAATTATTACCAATATCAATACCCCAAAGAATTTTGTCGACCCAATACCTCAGGCGTTAGTGCTAACCGCAATTGTTATCGGTTTAGGCACAACCGCGGTGATGGTTTCGATGATCATCCGTATCTATGAGAAATACAAAACACTTGATATTAACGAAATCAGAAAGTTAAAGGGATAAAAAATGGCACAAAGACTTGGCTACTGGCTATTATTAATAATCTTATGGTTGATATTTACCTGGACAGTGTATTATCCATCGTTATTAATTGGCGTGATTATTGCGATCATTGTAACAATTGTCTTTGGTGGTTATTTCTCGTATCAGCCGATAAAAATCTTACAACCCCACCGCTTTTTCTGGTTACTTGTCTATATTCCGGTATTTGCCTGGGCATGTTTAAAAGCAAACCTTGATGTTGCCTATCGGGTTATTCATCCCGAGAAACCATTGAAGCCCGGGATTGTTAAAGTAAAAACTCAGCTGAAATCCGAATTAGCTAAAACCTTTCTTGCTAACTCAATTACTATGACACCAGGTACAATGAGCGTTGATATTATTGGCGACACACTTTATATTCATTGGATTTGGGTACATGAACAAGATATTGATAAAGCGTCAAAAATAATTGTTAAACCTTTTGAAAAATATCTAAAAAATATTTTTGAATGAGGTAATATGGAACTCCTAATTATCTTATTGTCATTAGGTGCCTTTTTCTGTTTATATCGGGCATTACAAGGACCGAGCATTTCTGACCGAGTAATTGCCGTTGATATTATGGGCATTATCTTTACTTGTATCACCGCACTGATGGCATTACGATATAATATTGCGTATTTGATGGACCTCTCAATTACCATTGCGATTCTCAGTTTTATTGGAACTTTAGCCTTAGCAAAATATTTAGAAGGTAGGAGTCTCGATGATTAGTATTTTGGGATGGATCTTTATTGTTGTCGGGGTGATATTTGATTTACTTGGCTGTCTAGGATTGGTGCGCTTTCCTGACTTGTACAATCGAATGCAAGCCGCAACCAAAGGCGTCACCTTAGGCACCTGTGGTTTAATGTTTGGTGTATTTTTATTAAAAGGGTTTAATGTTATGGGCATTAAAGCACTAATATGTGCCTGCTTCATTCTGTTAACAATGCCTGTCGCTGCTCATGCTCTATCGCGTGGTTCACTTCACTTCGGCATCAAAATGTGGCACAAATCAATTATTGATAAATATGGACAAGATAAATTTGGGAAAAATTTAATTGCCGATAATCCTGACGAGGAAAAACAATGAGAAAACCGAAGATCCGAGAATTAGGCGAAGCAATCCGAGCAATATTTAAGGGTCCTTATACTACTAAATTTCCTAAAGTTGCCTCAGTGCCGCCAAAGGGTTTTCGTGGTATTATTGTCTTTAATGAAGAAAAATGTATTGGTTGCGGTGCTTGTGTTGAAGTTTGTCCGGCAAATGCCCGAGCAATTGAAGATGATATTATTCGCAAAGTGCGGAAAGTCATCCATTATCAAGAAAAGTGTATCTATTGTGGACAATGCGTTAACTACTGCACAACCAAAGAAGGTATTGCTCACACTCAGGAATATGATTTGGCAAAAATAAAAAAAGAAGGGTATGAAAATATAATCGAAAAAGAAATTATCTTATGTGAAATTTGTGGTCAGGTAATTGCGCCCAAAGCACAACTTTTATGGATTGCGCATAAACTTGGCGAACTTGCTTTTGCCAATCCAACTTTATATTTAATATTGTATCAAGAATTAAGCGTAATCCCGGAGATAGCCAGCCGGACACCAACAAGTTATTCTGCTCTCCCCTATCGTTCACAACATCAACGATTACTGTGTGTTGAGTGTCGCCGCAAGGCTTATCTTAACGAAGTTTGGGGATATTAGCTTTTTATCCGAAATTAACTCGGAATAACTTATTAACTAACTTATTAAATCCGCAGACTAATTTTTTAACAAACAGTAGTGAATTCCTAACTTAATTCCAATCTCATAATCAAAGTTATATTCATACTGGTTTAGTTACTAAGTACTTTACTGTCTTCTGAGCAAATTGTTGTTTAACCCCGATAACCGCCAATATGATTTCAACCATATTATAAAATTAAATACCAATCCAAATAAATAGATAATTACCATAAAAATTTCCGTTAATATATTTCATAAAACATAATCTCTAAGGCAGCCCCCTATACTATACAGTATAGTCACGCCATTTTTACGATATCATTCTGGTTATCAATAATTTAGATAAAAATTTCGCGTTAAAATTTGTCTATATATAAATAGACTTTTGTGAAAATTAACTTTTTTAATTTACAG
>JBDRUR010000070.1:0-7237 GCA_039801485.1 Caldifarciminota bacterium | reverse complement strand
GGCAAAACCAGACACGATTCGTGCTCGATTCGGCACTTCGATCCAACAAAATGCTGTCCATGCGGCTAACCCGTCAGAAGATCCAGATAAAGAAATTAATTTCTTTTTTCCATAAAAAGATGTTATATATTAAAAAGGAAAGGAATCATCAATGAAAAAATTGTTCTTATTAGCAATTTTTTTGCCAATTTTATTATCAGCCGGCACGATTGTTAAAACGTTTAATTTTTCAGAAAAAGACCTGAAATTGCAACCAATCGGCGAATATTATCTTATTAACTTAAATGGTTTGCCAGCATATCAAATCCCAGGCAAACCCATCGTGCCGATTGCGGTTTATAATGTTTTGATTCCGGCATCAGCCGAAGTCAGGCAAATTAATGTTATTGCCAAACAGGAAAAGACAATTTCTGGAGAATATCTGTTATACCCAGCTCAAGAACCGCAGCCAATTTCTTATCAAGGTCCTTCAAAGTTTATCAATCCTGATATCACTATTTATAATTCTGAAGAGGTCTATCCAGACAAATATGTTGATTGGTCATCAACCGGCACAAAGAGCGGTTATCGGCTGGCAAGTTTCGCAATCTTTCCAATTCATTATGTGCCCAGCGAAAGAAAATTGATGTTGTTATCCGAAATAACATTAGAAATCGTCTACGAGGAGAATAAAGTTTTTGCCCAACCGATAACGGAAAAACAAAAAGAAATTTTTAGCAGTGATATAAAACGGCTGGTCATTAATCCCGATGATATTGAGAAATATGCGCCGCCAATAAGTATTGCCAGAGATAATGAGATTGATTGTGTGATAATTACCAATGATGCCTTTTTGAGTAATTTTGAGCAGTTAGTTGACTGGCATAATAAAAAGGGGTTTAGAACCGAAGTTAAATCAACAACAACAATATCTTCAAGTTATACTGGAAGAGACTTACCAGAAAAAATTCGGAATTTTATCCTCGACTATTATTTAAATTATGGTCTGAAGTGGGTAATTTTGGCTGGCGATAATTCAATTGTGCCGGCACGACGCGCCCGAGCAATTGTTGGCACCTATACCGGTAATATTCCGGCGGATTTGTATTATTCGGATTTGCAATGGTCCTGGGATGGAAATAACAACAATATCTTTGGCGAAGCCGGATATGATACGGTCGATTTTTTTGCTGATGTCTATGTTGGCCGACTTTCAGTTGATAATGTTTCGGAGATTAATACCGTCATTAATAAAATATTCACCTATGAAAAATCGCCGGATACAACTTATATTAAAAAGATGTTATTGCCCGCTGCCTATCTATGGCAGAATTATAACCATCAGATGTCTCAAGATTCGATCGCCAATATCAGTCCGGCTGGTTGGATTGACCGGGTGATAAATCAAGGACAAAACGACGGACTACGATATCAAGTGCGCGATTCAATTAATGCTGGTTTTGGTTATATCCATTTGGTTGGGCATGGCGACGATGTCGGTGTTTATATTAATAATCAACCCCAATATTATTATACTGACCCAGCAACCCAAACTAATTACACAAAATTGTCAATAGTGAATTCAATTGCGTGTTATCCGGGCAATTTTGAATATAGTGATTGTTTGGCAGAAAAGATGCTTTTAGCACAAGGTTGTGCAGTCGCGGTAATGATGAACTCAAGATATGGTTGGGGAACTCCGCCAACAATTGGTCCGTCAGAGTTGTTAGATGTTAGATTCTGGGACTACTTTTTTAATTATGACTCAAGTTTTATCGGTTCTTGTCTTGGTGTCTCCAAAGATGTTTATCGCTATCTTGCCGAAAGTCAGCAAGTATGGCGCTGGTGTGTTTTTGAACTTAATTTATTTGGCGACCCAATTTTACCAATGTGGTCAGATACGCCGGCAAATATTCAACTAGCAATGCCCGATACAATCGAAACCGGACCGCAAACACTGCAAGTTAGCGTCACAAAAAATGGGCAACCAATTAGCAATGTGTTAGTCGGTGTTTATAAACCAAACGAGGTTTATGCTCAAGCCAAAACAAATTCATTAGGCCAGGTTAATATCTTAGTGAATGCGTTGACACCCGGTAAGATGTATGTAACTGTCAGTGGAAAAAATTGTTTTCCCCAAACTGATAGTCTGGTGGTAATTCAAGGTAGTGCCCTGCCATATTTGGTGCTAAATAGTGTTAGCAATAGTCAAGTTAATCCGAATACAACCGTTAATCTCAATGCAATTGTCAGTAATATTGGCAGTGCGCCAGCGACTAATACCATTGGCAAATTAAGAACCAATAGTAGCTATATAACTTTAATCGATTCGGTCGCAAATTATGGCACGATTAATGCCGGTGCCCAAGCCAGTGGTGATGGCTTTACATTCTTTGTTTCTGCCAATACGCCTAATGGGACACAAATCCCATTTAGTCTTAACTTAACTGCGGATCAAGGAATTTGGAATTATAATTTTAATATTTTGTGCGGGCAACAACTGCCACCAGGAATGGTGATTGCTAATCATGATACTGGCTATTGTTTATTAACCGTTACCGCTTTGGGTAGTATTGGTTATAATGTGCCGTCAGAAAGAATTGGTTCGGGATTTAGATATCCAAAATCCTCGATTAGTTCGTTATACTTTAGTTCGATGTTAGCTGGTAATTCGGCAAGTTATGTTGTTGACCGATTTTACGGACAACCAGCAACAACTTTAAATCAAGATTGGAGTATTGTTGAAAGTCTGAGGTTTGTTACTCCACCCAGTTTTGGTGAACAACATTTGCAATGTAGTTACAACGATGCCAACCATCCTTCACCAAAAGGCTTAAAGGTTATTCAAAATAGTTATTCTTTGTCGGATGCTCGCTATGATGATTTTATTGTATTAGTTTATGATTATCAGAATACCGGCACAACAACGATTTCCGGACTTTATTCAGGCATTATTGCTGATTTTGACATTCCACCAGATAGTGCCACAGTTGATGTTGCTTATACTAATGCGTCCAAGCGATTGGTCTATATGCGCCGAGCGGCTAATCAAACACCAACGGTTGGCGTTAAATTGCTAACACCGACAACCGCCGCTAATCTTACCGTGATTGACCATGACCGCTATGTTTATCCAGACAGTGCGATGAGTGAGAGTATGAAATATCGAATTCTCAATGGCGGGATTAATCAAGCACAGTCTAATCGCACTTATGACTGGTCAGTAGCAGTTTCGGCTGGGCCGTTCAATCTGGCACCATCACAAACTTACCGGGTTGCCTATGCGTTTGTTGGCGGTAATTCTGAAGCATTGCTGTTTGAAAATGCTGATTCCGCACAGAGTTGGTATGACCGATACTTCTCTGGTATTTGTGAAGAGAACAACTCGGACAATCCGAAATTAACTAATATCGTAAAATTAAACCGGACAGTTAATCCATCATATCTCCGATATGATTTGACCACACCGAATAAAGTTAAAATCGGAATCTACGATATTGCTGGACAATTAAAAGCCGAGATAATTAGTGATATTTTCGAAAACAGTAACGGCAAGCTTTTATTACCAATCAATCAGTTAACAAATGGTATTTATTTTATGAAGATTGAAATGGGCAATAATAATGTCACCGAGAAATTTCTTATTGTGAAATAATAATGTTGGCTAAACTTCTAAGGCGATTGTTATTTCAGTTGATATTATTGTTTGCGTTCGGTTTTGCTCAAGATTTATCACCAGGGAATGTGAAAGCATATGATAAACCCAATGACGGCGGTAAATGTATTGTTTTAGAATGGTCATTGGTGAGTGCTGATACGCTCGGTGATACAACTTTCTTACGATATGAAATTTATCGGGCAGATTCAATTCCCGGTTCTTTTGAAAATATTGGTGTTGCGCTAAAGGGTACAAGTCTATTTGAAGACCAATCCGTTAAAGACAACAATAGTTATTACTATTATCTGAAAGCAGTATATATTGATTCTTCCTATCAATCAGCAATCATCGGTCCGGTTAAATCCAAAGCCCAGTGGTTTAATACTGACCGGATCAATGTCTTAATCATCACATTTATTATCTGCTTTTTAGTTATCTGGTATATTGAACGCGCCAAAAAAGGGGAGAGGTTATTTGTCCGAAGAATTGCCGGCTTAGATGCAATTGATGATGCGGTTGGTCGGGCAACCGAAATGGGCCGGCCAATTTTATTCAGTTTCGGCTTAGGCGCGATTACTGATATTGTCACGATTGCAGCATTGTCAATTTTAGGCAAGATTGCCAAGAAATCTGCCGAATATCAGACAAAACTTCTAGTCCCTAATTATGACCCGATTGTGATGGCGGCTGCTCAAGAGACAGTTAAACAAGCATATTTGGAAGCCGGACGGCCGGATTTATACAATGAAAATAATTTGCCGTTTTTAACTACGGACCAATTTGGTTATGCAGCTGGTGTTGATGGTATGATGGTTAGAGAAAAGCCCGGCGCAGTTTTTTGGCAGGGATATTTCTTTGCCGAATCACTAATTTTAGCCGAAACCGGTCATGCGGTAGGTGCCATTCAAATTGCCGGCACAACCGCCATTACCCAATTACCGTTTTTTATTGCTGCCTGTGATTATACTTTGATTGGCGAAGAGATGTTTGCGGCATCGTGTTATCTTAAACCCGACCCCCAGATGCTTGGCAGTTTAAAAGGCGAAGACTTTGCGAAGGCAATTATTGTGATTATCTTTACAATTGTCGTAATTGTTGGCACCTTAGGTGCCGTGTTTGGTAAGCAAATCCCGGTAATTAATAAAATATTTGAGTTTTTACAAAATTGCTTTAATGCTAAATAAAAAATGAGAACCCAACTGCCATTGATTATTGTTTTTATTACCGGCATCTTGATTATCGTAACATTTTTTATTCCCCACGAGCCATTTGGTAGTCTTGAGCAAAGATTTTTAATCTGGTATTCAATCGTTGCCGGCTTCACCATGCTTTTGGGATTAGATAGTTTGGTTCGATATCACTTGCTAAAAATTCGGGACAAAGTTAGTGGTTGGGGATTTTCCATCGTTTTGCTTTTTGGCTTATTCTTAACTTTAGGCTTAGGATTTTATACCTGGGCAAAATATAAAAGTCCATTTGCCTTGGGTTCACCGTTTATGTTTCTTTATACTTATATTATCATTCCGTTACAAGCAACGATGTTTGCGCTTTTGGCGTTTTTCATTGCCTCAGCGGCTTATCGCGCTTTTCGTGCCAGAACGACCGAAGCAACCTTACTTTTAATTGCTGCGGCTTTAGTTATGCTCGGTAGAGTTCCTTTAGGTGGTTGGCTTTGGAAACAGATTGTCAGTTTGATCGACTTAATCCCCGGTGTGCATTTAGCCTCATTGAAAAATTTAGAGATATTTGCACGAATTAGCGATTGGATAATGGACATACCCCAAACTGCGGCAAAACGTGGCATCTATATTGGCATTGTCTTAGGTGGCATTGCGATGTCAATCAGAATTATTTTAGGAATTGAACGGTCATACACATCAGGTTCATAAAATAATATGAATTTTTGGAAAAAACTGGGCGAGCTGGACCGACGAGTTATTTATGCAATTATTGGTCTGGCAATTGTGATTCCGTTGGTATTGAAATTAATTATGCCCATTCGTGTCTCAGATACCGTGCACAATGCGTTTATGTCAATAGAAAACTTACCGGCCGGCTCGATTGTGATGATTTCTATCGATTATGATGCCTCCTCTGAACCAGAACTACAACCAATGCTAATTGCAATATTAAGACACTGTTTCCGAAAGAACATCAAGGTCATTTTAACCGGCCAATGGGCACTTGGACTGCCGTTAGGCGAAATTGCCTTGAGTCGAACCGCAACCGAATATAATAAAAAATATGGGGTTGATTATGTCAATTTAGGTTATCGACCAGGCTATACGGCATTAATGGTGGGCATTGGCCGCGAAATAAGAGACTTCTTTTCGACTGATTATAAAAATATTCCGATTGACAGTTTTGAATTTATGCGAAAGGTCCATAACTATAACCAAATTGACCTTTTGGTCGGTTTAGAGGCGGGCGCAACCGGCGATGCTTGGGTTCAGTTTGCGGGTGGTAGATTTGGCCAGAAAATGTTTTTTGGCGCAACCGGTGTGGTCGCTCCAGACTTATATCCATATTTACAAGCAAAACAGATTACCGGTTTAATTGCTGGTCTTCAAGGTGCCGCCGAATATGAGACACTAATCAAACACGCTGGCACCGGGACTTTAGGTATGCCGACACAGTCGGTCGTGCACGGACTTATCATATTATTTATAATACTCGGAAATCTCAGTTATTTTATTTTAAGAAAAAGACGACAATGAGAAATATATGATTTGGAATATTATTGGTACTTGGATTGCGGCGGGTTTGACATTAGCAATATTTTCATTCTTATACAAGGATAATCCATTTTATAAATTTGCCGAACATCTTTATGTCGGCGTGTCGGCAGGCTTTGGGGTAATTTATGTTTGGGCATTTGACCTCAAACCAATGTTAATTGACCGTTTCTTATCTGAGACTGGTGTTGAACGCTGGATTTTAATCGTGCCGGCAATTTTAGGCATTTTAATGTTGACCCGTTGGTTTGGTAAAATCGGTTATCTTTCACGCTTACCAATCGCATTTACGGTTGGTATTGGTGCTGGTTTAGGTATTACTGCCAGTGTTCAAGGGTTTTTATTACCACAAATCCAAGCAACTTTATTGCCATTAACAACTATCAATAACATTATTCTGGTTGTTGGTGTTATCACAACTATTCTCTATTTCTATTTTTCGCGAGAATTCAAAGGCAAATCGCAATTAATTCTAAAATTGGGCATCATCTTTATTATGATTTCATTTGGGGCATCATTTGGTTATACCGTGATGGCTCGTATCTCGCTTTTGATCGGCAGAATCTTTTTCCTCTTGTCCGATTGGCTCCATATAATTTAAGTTTATCCACAGTTTTTTTTAAATTGAGATAGAGATAGAGTAAGTTTAAAACAAAAACATTATTTTATTATGACCATTCGTTCAAAAATTCTTTTTCCGTCTGTTTTTAATGTTAGAAAGTACACACCCGCTGACAGAGGTTTGGTATTAAGGGTTAGTTTGTAGTTGCCGGGTTGTTTGTATTCGTCAACCAAAGTTTTAATTATTCTTCCTGAGATATTATAGAGTTGAATTGTTACTTTTCCTTCAACGGGCAACGAGTAA
>JBDRUR010000069.1:0-7369 GCA_039801485.1 Caldifarciminota bacterium | reverse complement strand
GAAATACCGCAACCGGTGTAGTTGGAATGATTGTATCATTTACTGGCGCAAAATTATTAGATAGTTTTAAAGCCCAAGAAAAAAATGATTTAGGATTTGTAATAATATTTTTTGTTGCGTCTTTTGCTTCAATAATTGCTACGATTCTTTTAACCCGGCAACCCGAAATTATCAGTCAACGGGATAAAATTATTAATTGGAAAGCGATAATTTTAACACCGCTAAAGGATGAGGTTTTTAAGAAATTTCTTAGGTTTGTCGGTTTTTGGTATATTACTTCAAGTATTGCTAGCCCATTTTACATTGTTTTTATGGTAGAAAATTTACAGATGCGGTATTCAACAATTGCTATCTATACAATTATTGCCGGGATTATGACTTTTATCTTTCAACCATTATGGGGAAAAGCAATTGACCGATTCAAATCAAAACCAATACTTTTTATCAATTTCTTTTTTATTGCATTTTTACCATTGCTTTGGATTTTTCCAAAACAAAATTTTCTAATGCCAATATGGTTCGATGCTTTTTTAACCGGGATTTTTTGGTCGGGTGTAAATTTAAGTGTTTTCAATATCGTATTTTCTTTATCAGACAATGAAGAATTAAAAGAAAGTTACTATGCGGTATTTTCAACTGTTACTGGTATCTGCGGATTTTTGTCGGCTTTATTGGGTGGTTATTTGGCAAATTTATTAAAGGGTTTTCACTTACAGATACTCGGGTTAAAAATAGTTAACTATCAATTATTTTTTGTATTTGCTGGTTTGACACGATTTTTGGCATTATTACTACTCAAAGAGATTAGCGAAGCAAAAGCAACATCTCCTTATTATGTCTTGGGAATAATGACCGATTATGCGATGCGTCGATTGAATTATGGCAAAGAATTTATTTTAAATACAGTTAAGTTCCTAAAATTAAAACAGTAAATATTGCTTTAGTGTTTAAAATAATTGATACTTCGAATAATATCTACGCAACCCTAATTGTTTAGCAAAGTTCAAAACTGTTTGGTATTCGCTTAATGTTATTCTTCTTGATAATTCTGGGATTTTGTCAGCCTGATAACAGGGATGATATTGATTCATAATATTGACATAGGTATTGGTTGAGATTTCTTCGGCGATAAATTTTAAAACTTCAAATGAACTATCAAGATGATTGGGCAAGACTAAATGTCGGATTAAGAGACCGTGTTCAGCGATACCTTCATCGTTAATTTTTAAGTCGCCGACTTGCCGCCACATTTCTTTTAACGCTAACTGATTTATGTCCCAATAATTCTTTATATTTGAGTATTTCTGTCCAATTTCGTTAGAACCGTATTTGGCATCTGGCATATAGATATCAATTACCCCGGATAATAATTTAAGAATTTCAACAGAGTCATAACCCCCGCTATTGTAAATAATTGGGAGATTTAATCCTTTTTCTTTGGCAATTGCAAGTGCTTGCAGAAATTGTGGCACAATGTGTGTTGGACTAACTAAATTTATATTATGACAACCCATGTTCTGAAGTTTTAACTTAATCTCGGCTAATTCATTAGCGCTAACAACTGTTCCATATCCTAACTGACTAATATCATAATTTTGACAGAACAAACAGTTCAAATTGCAATAACCGAAAAATATTGTTCCCGATCCGCATTGGCCGACTAACTCAGGCTCTTCACCAAAATGTGGGCCAAACGACGAAACAATTGCGTATTTCCCGGTATTGCAATGGCCTAATTCTCCTTTTAAGCGATTAATACGGCATTTTCTCGGACATATTTCACATTTAGATAAAAATTTAGTTGCCTGTTCACTGAGGGTTTTTAAATCAGTATTGATATATGCTGGGACGAATTTTTTATTCACGACTCATTAGTAATATCTTTTATTTTCTAAAGTTCACTATATTAGATATGATTATTTCAATTGCTCAAAGGTTTATACCAGTTGATTGGCAAAGAAATTTTTTATTGATTCGATTGAAAATGTTATCGGCAAATTTTGGGGTAGCGAGTCGATAAATTGTTTACCGTATTTCCTCAACACGATTCGTTTGTCTAATACACAGACAACACCCCGGTCCTGTTTATTGCGAATTAATCTTCCGAATCCTTGGCGAAACTTTAATACCGCATTCGGTAATTGATAACTTAAAAAGGGCTCTTGGCCATTTCTTCTTAGTTGTTCACAAATACCTTCTAACCGTGGTTCGTCTGGGACATCAAAAGGTAATCGGACAATAATCAGGCAACTCAATGCTTCACCAGGAACATCGATACCTTGCCAAAAAGATTGTGTGGCAAAAAGCACTGATGAGACATCGTTAATAAATTTATTTAGTAATTCAAAGACCGACTCTTGTCCTTGTACTAAAAATCGAAATTCTTTTTTTTCAACCAAGTGATAAGTTTTTTGTAGTGCTTGGTAACTAGTAAAAAGTATTAATGCTCGGCCATTACTATAATCAAGGATTTTATTAATGATATTAGCACAACTTTGTAAAAATTTGTCTTCATCAGTGGGCATTGGTAAATTTGTCGGGATATATAATAATGCTTGCTTACTATAGTCAAATGGTGAATAAAGAAGTAGTGTTTTTGTATTATTAAAACCTAATCGATTTTTGATAAAACTAAAATCCTTACTAACTGTCAGGGTGGCTGAAGAAAATATCATTGTTGGAATGTTGTCGGCAACATATTTCTGAAACACCTCAGAGACATCAATTAGCGAGGTTCGAAGATAAATTAGCGGTTGTTTTTTAGAAGACGGTATGGTTTCGATCCAATAAACTGAGTTCTGATCTTCAACTTTTAAAAATTCATCAATATTTCGGTGATAATACTCTAATCGTTTTATTAAAATTTTAAGTTCCATTGCTAAATCTTCATCAGTATTTTCTTTTGTCGTTTCAAGCAAGATATTAATTAATTGTACTAAAATGTCTGCTAAAGTATTTTCAATCGCTAATGGTTTTTTTATCCTTAATTTTATTTGTTCAGCAGAAATTAAACTGGCAAATTGCAAAAACATTGCATCAACCGATTGGTGGGCCTGGTTAATTAATTTAGTTATTTCCCTTTTAAGTAAATCACTAATGTCAAAGTGTGAGATAAGTCCGCTGTTTTTGGCGGAATTAAAAATTGAATTTAATAAACGATGGATACCGAAATTAGAAATTTCTAAGCCAAAAAAGTCAGCAATCACTTCTTCAAGACGATGTGCTTCATCAAAAACGACAGCATCAAATTTGGGGATAATTGAAAAATTAGCGGTGACATTAGCGAAAAATAGTGCGTGATTTATTATTAATAAATCGGCATTTAACCATTCCTTACGTGCTTTGAAGTAATAACAATTTTCATAATAGTGGCATTTTTTAAATTTACAATTATCGCTATCGCGACAGATTTTTTCGGCCAATAATCCAAGCGGCTTCTGATACTCAAGTATAATTCCGGATTCGCTATCGGCTAGCCATTTACCGAACTCATCAAGTTCCAATTTTTCTGTCGGTGAATCAAATAAACCATAATTATTAACATTGGCTAATCTTCGCCGACAAACATAATTTTCTTGTCCAAAAACAACTGCCGATTTAATGCATCGTGCTTCAAATAACTTCAGTAAATCTAATGTTTTGTTAAGAATTTTTATATCTTTTTTTATTAATTGATTCTGCAGAATTTTTGTATAAGTTGTTATTACTGCTTTTTCATTTTTTTGTAAAATCCAAAGTGCGATTGGGATTAAATATGCTAAGCTTTTGCCGACACCGGTACCAGCTTCAACGAATAGTTTCTCTTGGTTTTGCAATGCATTGTATACCGCTAATGCCATCTCCTTCTGTTCATCTCTTACTTCATAGTTATGAAGAATTGTTGATAAGATACTTGTATCCGAAAAAATTGCATTAATTATTTTTTCCATTACAAAGTTATTTAGCTAGTTGCGGGTATTGTTATAAAATATTTTAAATAATTTCATATCAGTTTTACTTATCATCAATGATTTTATCTTTTGATGGCAACACACTAAATTGGTATTCTTTGATGAATACTTCATCAAAATTAAAAATATTATGAAAATCTTCTTTTTTATCTTGTTCGGTTTTTGTTAACAAACCGGCATCGATTAAATTAAAGACGATTTCGCCGACATCATCGGTTGTTTTTATACCCCACGATGCTAATACCGTTTTAGCTAATATCCCAAATTCTTCTTGGGCTAAAATTTTGAATCCCTGTAAAAGTTCATAAGCCGTGACATGATTTTGTTTTTGAGTTAGTTTCTGGGCAACAGCTAACGAAGCCATAAGAAATGTATAAGCTTCTATTTGATAACGGTGGTCTTTTTTTAATATTTCTTTAATTTTATTTAGCATTTTAACTAAAATTTAGTAAATTTATTATTTAAGGTTCGCTAATAAAGAAGCACTTAGTATTGTAAAATTTTTAAAATTGAAATAGTATTTTATTAAAAGGTTAACACTTATCCAATGCTTGTCTTAAATCATCAATAATATCTTGGTAGTATTCAATACCGACAGATAGTCGAACCAGACCTTCTGAAATACCAGATTCCTCTAATGCTTGTTTTGAATAGCTTGAGTGAGTCATTGAGGCAGGGTGTTCAATTAATGTTGCGCAATCGCCAAGGCTAACAGCACATACACAGAGTTTGACATTATTCATTAATTTTCGGCCGGCTTCTCTTCCACCTTTTAATTCAAAAGCAATCATCGAAGAGAATCCTGACATCTGCTTTAAGGCAATTTCATATTGAGGATGACTTGGTAACCCTGGGTATTTTACCCATTTAATTTTAGGATGTTTTTCTAAAAATTTCGCAATTTCTAAACCATTGCGATTATGCGCTTGCATTCTAACCGCCATTGTCCGAATACCTCTTAATAGTAGCCAGGCATTAAATGGGCTGATTATTCCACCTAGGTCGCGAATGATATAATCCTTCATATAAGTAATGAAGTCTTTTTTCCCGATGACAACACCGCCAACAGTATCTCCGTGACCGCTAATATATTTTGTTGCACTGTACATTACGATATCTGCTCCTAAGTCTAAGGGTTTTTGATTGTAAAATGATGCGAAGGTATTATCAACTGCTAGTAAGATTTTATTTTGATGAGCCAATTCAGCGGTGGCATTAATATCGATAATATCGATCGTCGGATTTACCGGCGATTCGATGACAATCAGTTTTGTTTTATTTGAAAGAAGTTTTTTGGTATTATCTAAGAAATTATTAGCTTTTGCCCATTTAACTTTAATGTTCCATCGTGGCAGCACGTCATTCAAAAGAGAATAAGTGCAGCCGTAGATCGGATAGACAGCGATTATTTCATCGCCGGCATTACAAATTGCTAAGATTGTGCCAGCAATTGCGGCCATACCTGATGCAAAGGCACAGGCAGCCTCGCCGTGTTCTAAATAAGTCATTTTTTCTTCAAAAGCTTCAATTGTTGGGTTGCCTAACCGAGTATAGAAATATCCTTTTTTTCTTTTAGCAAAAATATCGGCACCAGACTCAGCACTTTCAAAAGTAAAGACGGCACTTTGATAAATCGGAACCGATAATGCCCGAGTAGTTAAGTCAGCTAATATTTGTTTACCATGGACAACCTCAGTAGCAATATTTCTTCGCATTTTTGTTTTTTTCTTTTTCATTTTTATCCTTTCTAATATTAAATGTTTAAAATTATTTTTTATGACCGGTTTGCTCAGATAATTCGATTAACACGCCGTTAGTGCTTTTAGGTGAAATAAATGCGACTTTTTGTCCCAGCGCGCCGATTCTCGGTTTTTCGTCAATCAAAATCACCCCGTTTGCTTTGAACCTCGCTAATTGCTCTTCGATATTATCAACATTGAAACATAAATGATGGATACCCGGTCCTCGCTTTTCTAAAAATTTAGCGATCGGCGTATTTTCACTGGTTGATTCGACGAGTTCAATTTTATAATTTTCCATTTTGAAAATTGCAACTTTTAAATTCATATCTTTTAGTTCAATTATCTCTGGTTCACCAAAACCCAATAAATCACAATAGATTTTTATCGCCTCATCTAAAGATTTCACAGCAATACCGATATGATTAAGACTTTTTAACATCGTATTCTCCGTAAATATTTCTTAGAACATTACAAATTTCTTCCAGTGTCGCCCGATTTTGGCAACACTCAATGATTATTGGCATTAAATTTTCGTCATTAGTTGCCATATCGGCTAATTTATTCAGACTTTCTCTTAGTTGTTTTTCTTTTCGTTTTTTTCGAAATAAAGCAAGTTCTTTTTTTCTTTGATTTGCTAATCTCGGCGATACTTTATTTATTTTTATTGTCGGTTTATGTTCTCGGTTATCAGCGAAAATATTAACACCAATTATTTTTTTTAGTTTGTGTTCAATGGCTTTTTGATATGAAAATGCGGATTCTTCAATTCTTTTTTGGATAAAACCGGATTCAATACATTTTACAGCGCCACCGTTATCTTCAATTTCTTTAATTAAACTTAACGTCTGTTCTTCAATGTCATTTGTTAATTTTTCTAAATAGTACGAACCACCTAATGGGTCGACCACTTCGGGTATTGAAGATTCGTACCCAATTATCTGTTGGGTTCGCAATGCAATCTTGACTGCTTGTTCACTTGGTAGTGCCAACGCTTCGTCATAAGAATTGGTATGTAAACTTTGAGTGCCACCAAAAACCGCAGCTAATGCTTGAAGTGTCACTCGGATAATATTGTTCTCTGGCTCTTGAGCGGTTAATGTTGAACCACATGTTTGAGTATGGAATCTAAGCATCCAGGATTTTGGGTCTTGTGCCTTAAATCGCTCTTTCATTATTCTTGCCCAGATTCGTCGTCCGGCTCGAAACTTTGCGACCTCTTCAAATAGATTATTATGTGCTCCAAAAAAGAAAGAAAGCCGAGGTCCAAATTCATCAATTTTCAATCCCCGTTGTAATGCTGCTTCAATATAGGCGATACCATTAGCAATTGTAAATGCTAATTCTTCGGCAGCGGTTGCCCCAGCTTCACGAATATGATATCCAGAAATCGAAACAAAATACCATTTGGGAATATATTTGGAACAATATTCCCACAAATCAAGTGCTAAACGCATTGACGGCCTCACTGGAAAAATATAATTGCCACGTGCGATGTATTCTTTTAAGATATCATTCTGGACGGTTCCAGAAAGTTTCTCGACTGCTATTTGGTTCTTTTGGGCAAGTACTAAATACATTGCTAAGATTATCGGCGCAGTAGCATTAATTGTCATCGAAGTTGACACATTATCTAAAGGAATATTATTAAAAAGTATCGCCATATCATCAATTGTGCTA
>JBDRUR010000068.1:0-7543 GCA_039801485.1 Caldifarciminota bacterium | reverse complement strand
AGTCACTGGTCTGTCGGGCCAGGCAACTGATATTGAAATTCATGCCAAAGAGATATTAAAATTAAAACAGCGTCTCTCAGAACTTTTAGCCAAACACACCTCACAGCCAATCGAAAAAATCATTGCCGATACTGAGCGAAACTACTTTATGTCGGCCGAAGAAGCCAAGGCGTATGGTATCATTGACGAAGTAATTGAAAAAAGACGATAATTAAGATTAGTAAATTATGAAGTCGCGTTGTTGTTCGTTTTGTGGCCGACCCGAAGTCAGTGTCCGGGCATTGATTACCGGTCAAAAGGCGTATATCTGTGATGATTGCGTCCGTTTTTGTTATCAATTGCTACAGGATAAAGACAAGCATCGGTTTTTTGCGACACTCAACACGGTTCCGCCACCATCAGAAATTAAGGCATTTTTAGATGAGTATGTCATTGGCCAGGAAAAAGCCAAAAAGGTCCTTTCGGTTGCGGTTTACAACCATTACAAACGCGTCTTTGCGCGCAAGACCAAAGTTGATATTGAGAAAAGCAATATCTTATTGATTGGACCCACTGGTGTTGGTAAAACCCTTTTAGCCGAGACCTTAGCCAAGTTCTTAAATGTACCGTTTTCAATCTCAGATGCTACGCCATTAACCGAAGCCGGTTATGTTGGTGAAGATGTTGAAAATATTTTACTAAGACTGATTCAAGCCGCTAATGGTGATTTAGAATTAGCATCAATTGGCATTATCTATCTGGACGAGATTGACAAAATTGGCCGTAAAAGCGATTCGCCATCAATTACCCGTGATGTCTCGGGCGAAGGTGTCCAGCAGGCATTATTGAAAATTTTAGAAGGCACGATTGCCAATGTGCCACCCCAAGGCGGACGAAAACACCCAGAACAAGAATATATTCAAATCAACACCAAAAATATCTTATTTATCTGTGGCGGTACTTTTAATGGACTAGAAAAAATTATCGAAAACCGGCTGAAAAAATCTAATATCGGATTTAAAGCCGATATCAACTCCAATATCATTAAAAACAAAGACGAACTCCTGAGCTTAGTTGAGCCTGATGACTTAATTAAATTTGGTATCATTCCTGAACTGGTTGGGCGATTACCGGTGGTCGTTTCGCTTCATAGCCTGTCGCGCGAAGCATTGTTAGATGTTTTGGTCAAACCTCGTAATGCTTTGGTTAAACAGTATCAACAATATTTTGAACTAGAGAATGTCAAATTAACCTTTCAACCCGAGGCATTAAATTGTATTGCCGATTTGGCATTAGCCCGAAATACCGGTGCTCGTGGTCTTCGCTCGGTTATGGAAAATGCGCTATTGGATATTATGTATGAATTGCCATCAAAAAAGAATGTTGCCGAATGTATTATTACGCCCGAGGTAATTACCGGCAAAGCCCAGCCAATTTTTGTTGAGCGCGGGTTAAAACGAAAAAAGGCGTGAACTAAATAAACCAGCATTAACTCAAAAATGATGAAATTGAAATCAAACATAGTTAATTTTTTATTAGCACTATTATCGTTACACCTACTCTATAAGTCGGTCTTTGCCCAAGAAGAAATTTGGGCAAAAATTACTGCCGGCGCTACCCGCAAAAAGATTCGCATTGTGATTCCCAATTTTAATCTGCTTACTCCGGCTGACTACTTACAACAAATATCCTCAGATATTAAAAACACCGTGATCAGTGATTTGGAATATTCGCTATATTTTGAAATCATCTCCGCTGATACGATTAAGCCACTGTCATCGAAAAAGATTGACTGGTCATATTGGCAAAAAACGACTGCCCAGGTGCTGGCGATTGGCGAAATCCAGACTAAAAAGAAGACCAATTTAACGATCATATTATATGATATCTTTACCCGTAAGCAAATCGGCACCAAAAGTTATGATGTTCAGGATAACATTCGATGGCTTGCCCACCGGATTGCTGATGATATTATAAAATTATTGACCGGTGAAGACGGCATCTGCCAAACAAAAATTGCCTTTTCACTTAAAAAAGACAAGACCAAAGAACTGGCGGTGGTTGATTATGATGGCTATAACTTACAGCAACTAACCAGTTCTGGCGAACTCAAACTCTTTCCGGATTGGTCACCAAATGCCAACAAAATTGCCTTTTGTAGTTATGCCCAAAACAATCTAAATATCTATGCTTATGACCTCAATCAAAAAAAGGCTGAACTTATTATCAGTAAAGATGGTCTTAATACTACGCCAGCTTATTCGCCCGATGGTAAAAAAATTGCCGCCAGTCTAAGTTTTGAGGGCAACCCAGAAATCTATATTATGGATGCCAACGGTAAAAATCTCAAGCGACTGACTTATAGTCCAGCAATCGACATATCACCAACCTGGTCACCAACTGGTCAAGAACTGGCATTTGTCTCTGACCGTACCGGCACACCCCAAATTTATCTTATTAACATTGACGGTACCAATCTACGACGACTTACTTTTCAGGGTTCATATAATACCTCACCGGCTTGGTCACCACGGGGTGATTTAATCGCCTATGTCGCTCGCGAATCTGACGGCACCAATCAAATTTATGTCATTGATGTCACCGGCAATAATTATATGCGGTTAACCAATCTTGGTAATAATGAAGAACCAACTTGGTCAGCCGATGGTTTACATCTGACCTTTAGTTCTAATCGCACTGGCCGATACGAAATTTACACCATGCACTGGAATGGCACTGGCCAAAGACAAATTACCAATTACAGCAGTGGCTATTCGCCAACTTGGTCAAAAAGATTAACCAAATGATTATCTTAATTACCGGCAAACCGCGTAGTGGTAAAACCACGCTGGTCAAAAATATCATCCGCCAACTGCCTCACCAATCATACGGCGGTTTTTACACCGAAGAGGTCCGCAATAGCGACAATAACCGAACAGGCTTTAAACTCAAAACCACTGATGGCCAAGAGACAGTCCTTGCGGATATTAATCTCGAAAGCCAATATCAAATTGGTAAATACAAAGTTAATATCACTGGTATTGAGACAATTGGTATCGAAACGATCAATCAGGCATTAAACGAAAAAGCAATCATTATTATTGATGAGATTGGCAAAATGGAGTTATGCAGTGAAAAGTTCCAAAATGCCATTCAATTGTTACTAGCTAATCTTGGTCAAAAAATCCTGATTGCAACCGTGCCGATTTCCAATCTTCCAATCGTTGCCCAACTAAAACAGAGAACCGATGCGATTATCTTTGACACCAGCAAAAATAAAAATGCCGTGATACTAAATGAAATTCTTAGTTTGGTAAAAAATGAGAAGATTTCCTAAACAGATCAATCCTGGTCGCCTACTCGTTTTTTATTATTTAACAATTATCATTATTGGCACATTCTTCTTATTATTACCGATATCGTCAAAAAATCTTTCACCAATTGATGCCTTATTTACTTCAACCTCAGCTGTGTGTGTTACCGGTTTAGTGGTCCGGGATGTTGCGACCGATTTTACTTTTTTGGGCAAAATCATCATCTTAATTTTAATTCAAATTGGCGGTATCGGTTATATGACCTTATCAACTGCCTTTTTCTTTTTCTTAGGCCAGAAGATTAGTTTACGTGACCGGCTATTGGTCAAAGAACAGTTTAACTTTTTCAGTTACGAAAACTTAAGACGATTTGCCTTTACGGTGCTCAGGGTAACCGTCACCATCGAAGGCATGGGCGCAATTTTATTATTTTGTTATTTCTACTTCAAGTCACAAATGTCATTAAGCTTAGCAATTGGCCACGCAATCTTCCATTCGGTATCGGCGTTCTGCAATGCTGGCTTTTCAACATTCTCAGATAATCTTGGTAACTTTCCCCAAAATTACTTTGTGCCAATAGTAATGTCGCTGTTAATTATCAGTGGTGGTATCGGCTTCATCGTTATTTCTGACATTTATAAACGCTATATTACCCATAAAAATCGACAGGTTTCCTTACACACCAAAACCGTGCTTACCACGACTGGTTTGTTAATTTTTATTGGCACGCTCTTAATTCTATTTTTAGAATGGCCAAGCGCATTTAATGGCTTACCAATTGGTTATAAACTGCTCAATGCCTATTTTTATGCGGTAACGCCCAGAACTGCAGGCTTTAGCACTTTGAGTGTTGCTGGCTTTCGTTTAGCAACGCAGTTGTTAATTATGATTTTAATGTTTATTGGCGCCTCTTCTGGTGGCACTGGCGGCGGCATTAAAACGACCACCTTCTCAATTTTACTATTAGAACTGCGGGCATTATTGACCGGCCAGCAAGAACTATTGATTTATAATCGTAGGGTCTCCCAGGCACAAACATTCAAGGCGTTTCTAATAATTGGTTTAGCAATCACTTATCTATTGATTTCGCTATTTTTACTATTAATCTTCAATCATGCCAATATCAATTTTATCACTAATGCCTTTGAACTAATTTCGGCATTTGGCACCGTGGGCTTATCATTAGGGTCAAAAATAATGCCCCAACTGTCAGCAAGTTATGACTTTACAATTATCGGAAAGATTATTATAATACTGACAATGTTAGTTGGACGCGTTGGTATTTTGACGGTTAGCACCGCATTAATTAGAAAAAGACTAATTAGATATACTCAACCCGAGGGGGTGATTTTAATTGGCTAATAAAAGTTTTGCGGTAATTGGTTTAGGACGGTTTGGCTCAAACATTGCCCGGGCACTTGCTGAAAAGGGATTTGAGGTGATTGTCATTGATGCTGACGAAAACGAGGTGCAAAAGTTTTCGGAACTGGTGACCCACAGTTTTGTCTTGGATGCGACTGATGAAAAGGCATTAAGGGATGCCGGCATTGCTGATGTTGATGTTGCAATTGTTAGTCTCGGCCAGAATATTGACACCAGTATTTTAGTAACCTTGGTCTTAAAAGAGATTGGGGTAAAAGAGGTGATTGTCAAAGCAATCAATGACCAGCACGGCAAGATTTTACAACGGATTGGCGCTGACCGGATTATCTTTCCGGAACGCGAAGTTGCCGCCCGGCTGGCAGAAAGCTTCGTCTCGCCCAAGATTTTTGATTATATCGAACTCTCGCCATCGCATAGCATTATTGAGATTGCGGCGCCAAAACAGTTCTATAATAAAACCATCAAAGAAATCGGACTGCGTCAAAAATATGGGGTAACTTTAATCGCCATCAAACGCAAAATCCCGATCATCAAAGATAACGGCACAACCGATTTTAAAGAAGATATCCTTATTGCCCCGAATGTTGATGAAGAAATATTAGAAGGCGATGTTATTACCCTACTAGGACGATATGAAGATCTAGCCAGGATTGAGAAATTATGAAAAAAGGTTCAGCATCTGCCCAGGATTATCTGGAATTAGGGCAGTTTTATATGTTAAATCAAAAGTATTCCGAAGCAATCAAACAGTTTAATTTGGCATTAAAACAAAAACCTGATGCCAATATCTATTACCACCTTGGTTTAGCCTACGAAGCGCTAAATCAAATACCACAGGCAAAGACAATGTATTGTAAAGCACTGGCACTTGACCCTAATCACAAAGACGCCCAAGTGCACCTTGCACGATTAAATAATAAATAAGCCTTAAATAATTATGTATTGTCCGCGCTGCAAAGTGAAAATGGAAGAGGTCAAGCGGACCTTTCATAAAAAGCGAAAATGGGTCTGCCCAAAATGCCATAAGGTGAGGATGCAGAATTTGAAGTCGCACCACAATGAAAAAATATCTAAATATTAGCGCTGTTTTTATATTGGTGGTTATATTTTGTAGCCAATCGGAGGCAAAGATGGTAAGGCAACCAGTTGTTGCCGGACAATTTTATCCGGAAAATAAAAAAATCTTAGAAAAAGAAATCAATGAAATACTGACCAACATCCCGACGCAAAAGATTGCTGGCAAAATTCTCGGCGTTGTCGTTCCCCACGCCGGTTATCCTTATTCCGGCTCAACTGCCGGCTATGCTTATAAAGCCGTCGCAAATAAAGACTATCAAACGGTTATCTTAATTGGTCCCACCCATTATGTCTTTTTTGATGGTGCAGCAGTTTATAGCCAAGGAAGTTGGCAAACACCATTAGGTGAAGTCCCAGTTGACGAAGAACTTGCCCGCTCAATTATCAACCAATATGACCAGATCAACGATTTACCACAAATGCATCGTCAAGAACACTCATTAGAAGTGCAAATACCATTTTTACAAAAGACATTAACTAACTTTAAGATTGTGCCAATTATGCTTTGCGAACCCAGTTTTGAATTGTGCGAACAATTAGCCAAAGCAATTGCCAATGCGGTAAAAAACAAGAATGTCTTATTATTGGCATCGTCTGACCTTTACCATGGCTATTCTTATACTGAATGCAAAAAAACCGATTCGCTGACTTTAAGTTATCTTGAAAAATTTGACCCTAAAGGCCTATATCAATCATTAAAGCAACATAAAGCACAAGCCTGTGGTGGTTATCCAATTGTGGTCGTAATGCTTGCCAGTAAATTACTTGGTGCTACTCATTCAAAAATTCTCCACCAGACCAATTCCAATGATGTTATTGGTGAAAAAGGCGGTTATTGTGTTGGTTATGCCTCAGCGGTATTTTATAGATCGGAATCCAAATCAGAAAAAAGCACTGACAACAACGAGTCGGCAGCAATCGAGCTAACAACTCAAGAGCAAAGAGAACTTATTCGCATTGCCCGCACCACAATTGAAAATTACATTCGTGGTCAAAAAGTACCGGAATTTACCCCGTTAACTGAAAAACTAAAAGAAAAATATGGTGTCTTTGTCACCCTGCATAAAAAAGGTGAACTGCGTGGCTGTATCGGTTATGTCCAAGGTATCAAGCCATTATATCAAGCAGTATCAGAAATGGCAATTGCGTCAGCAACCGAAGACCCGAGATTTCCCAAAGTCACTACCAATGAACTAAAAGATATCGACATTGAGATTACGGTCTTAACGCCATTAAAAAGAATTACTGATATCAATGAAATCCAAATTGGCAAACACGGATTGGTTATAAGACGCGGTGGCTATCAAGGTCTGTTATTACCACAGGTTGCAACTGAACAGGGTTGGGACCGAAAGACCTTTTTAGAACATACCTGCTGGAAAGCCGGCTTACCAAGCGATGCCTGGCAAGATAAAAACACTGAAATCTATATCTTTTCCGGCACAATCATTCACGAATAAAACAAAATGGGTAGGTTAAATGCCTACCCATTTCTTTGTTTAACTCGGATTTATTATTCTTCGATATCTTGTTGAATCGTGCGTGGGTCAGCGAGATCGCCTTTCCCGCCTTTTGTCTTTACCGTAAAACTCCAGGCCGGTGAAAAATAAGGTCCCCAGCCATTAGTATTTTGTGCCTGACAGTCCCAAGTATAAGTCGTATTATTTTGCAAATTGGTGCCGATCTTCCAAGTTGCTGAAGTCTGATACTTTTCCATAACCAAGGTATTGCCGATAAACAACCGGAAATGGTATTGAGTAACGCCGGACATCGATTGCACTTTCAGTTGT
>JBDRUR010000067.1:0-7650 GCA_039801485.1 Caldifarciminota bacterium | reverse complement strand
CCCTTTTTACTTTTGCTCCTAAATTTTGGAGTTTATTTTCTAATTGTTCATAGCCCCGGTCTAAATGGTAGATCCGGGAAACTTCAGTGCTGCCTTCGGCACAAAGACCGGCGATGACTAATGCCACCGAAGCGCGCAAATCCGAAGCCATTACCTTGGCGCCGGTAAGTTTTTTGACACCTTTGATTAGTGCGACATTGTCCTTAACGCTAATTTGTGCGCCCATCCGGTTTAATTCTAAGGCATGTAAAAAGCGGGATTTGAAGATATTTTCAGTAATTAGACTGGTGCCATTAGCAACTGACAAAACCGCCATAAATTGTGCCTGCAGGTCAGTTGGAAAACCCGGATACGGTGCCGTGGCAATGTTGGTTGGTTTTATGTTGTCCTGACCGCTAATATAAATCTTATCGTTTTTTTCTGATACCTCGCAACCGATATTTTTTAAGACCGCCAGCACTGCGGTTAAATGTTGTGGACAACAATTATCGATTTCCACTTCGCCTTTGGTAATGGCGGCGGCACAGGCAAAAGTGCCGGCTTCAATCCGGTCAGGAATCGGCGTCCACTCACCGCCGCCGAGTTGCTTAACGCCTTTAATTTTAATGGTCGAAGTGCCGGCACCATCAATTTTGGCACCCAGCGAATTTAAGAAGTTTGCCAAATCAACAATTTCCGGTTCTAACGCCGCACCAATAATCGTCGTTGTCCCTTGCGCCAAGACCGCGGCCATCATCACATTAATTGTTGCGCCAACACTTGAACCTTGACTACCGACCAACACAACTTCATTCCCTTTTAACTGCTTGGTTTTGGCAATAATATATCCGTGTTCAATAGTAATATCGGCACCTAAACTCTTCATCCCTTTAATATGCAAATCAATCGGTCTTGGCCCAATCGCACAACCACCGGGCAAATAGACCTTTGCGCGATGAAACCGAGTTAACAACGGTCCTAAAACATAATAAGACGCCCGCATCTTGCTAACAATATCATACGGCGCTTCTAATGAAAGTTTATCTTGGGCGCAGAGCGATACTGAATGCTTATTTTGTGAAACTTGAACACCTAATGCCCTCAATAATGAGAGCATTGTTTTGACATCTTGCAGGTCCGGGATATTTTTAATAACGCACTCTTCTTCAGTTAAAAGACACGCAGCCAAAATCGGTAAGGTGCCATTTTTGGAACTTGAGATTTTAACTTTGCCTTTAAGTCGCTTGCCACCGGTGATTAATAATTTGTCCATTTTTCAATTATTTGTTAATAAACCGGAGAGGAAGGGATTTGAACCCTTGGTGCCGCTTTTTAACGGCACACACGATTTCCAATCGTGCTCCTTAGGCCACTCGGACACCTCTCCAGCACAATTCTCTTTTACTATTGGGGTATTCTACATTGATTATTAACTTTTGTCAAGGGTAATTCGCAATGAAAATAAAAATTATTATCGCGCTACTTGATTGCTATCAGTGGTTATCCGTTTTTCTAAGAAAATTTCCCCAAATTCTTGGTCTTGCCTAACAATCACTTCGCCTAATCTAATCAATTCTAATAAGGCAATAAACATCACAATAACTTCTAAGATACTTTTTGATTGGCTTGCAATGTCATTAAAATTGAACTTAACTTTCTGAATTAAAAGTTGCCGCAATTCGGTTAGTTTATCTTCTAATTTAATTTCCGGCACTGGTATTTCTAAACTCGCCTTGGGTATTTTTCTTTCCAGGATTTTTCTAAATGCCGAGATTAAGACTGAGATGTCGCCGGCGGCTTCAGGCATTTCTTCTAAAATTTGGGCTTTACGTGGAAAAAGTTGTAACCGCTTTAATTCAAGTTCACTAAGATAGCCAACAATGCCGGCATACTTTTTAAACTCTTCGATAATATCATCAAGACTAACCGTTTCCGGCACTTGTTCGGCATCTTGCGTTGCTGGTAATAATCGCCAAATCTTAAAGCGAATTAACACGGCAGCCATTAGTAAAAAATCGGAACTGATTTCAATATTGATTGATTGCACCACTTGTAAATAGTTCAGATAGTCATCAGTGATTTGTGCCAAAGGCACATCAAAGATATCAATTTCGTTTTTCCGTGCCAGATACAGAAGCAGTTCGATCGGACCCGAGAAGATCTCGGTTTTAACTTGATAGGTTTCCGGCATCGATTTTAGATTGTTATTAATGAATATTTATTTTTGCCCAAGCCGATCTCTTCGGCATAATCTAATAGAATCGTCGGATCGAGTTGGGGATATAATTCATTAATTTTCTCTTTGGTCAGATTAAAAACTGCTCGGTCATTTGCCACTGGGTCAAGTGAAATAAAGAGTCCGATATCTGGCATTATCGGCATTTCGGCAATATTCATACAATCACAATTTGGGGTAATCTTTAAGGCATAGTTGAAATGCAGACATTTTCGGTTTTTTAGAATTGCCCAGGCATATTCTGCCATCTTTTTTTGAGTTGCCGGCGAAGTCTCATTCCAGTTAATTTTAATGGCGTTTTCTGGGCAGATCTCAACACAACTCGCACAGCCAATGCAATGCTTATTAATTTTCGCACCATCAGTTGAGATGACAATCGCATTAACCGGACAGACCGTTAAGCAGGTCTCACATTTTTGACACTTTTCTTTTTTTACTGACGGCTTGGTCTGGGAGTGCATCGCTAATTTACCCCCTTTTGCTGCCAGTCCCATCGCAATATTTTTAATCACCCCGCCAAATCCGACAACAAAATGTCCCTTAAAATGGGCAAGATTAATCAGACCATCAAATTGGTTTAAATCTTTAGCAACTTTAGCAACTTTAATATAAGGCAGATTTATTTTCACTTCAGCAAAACCTTCCCCCCGCTCGCCGTCAAGAATTAAAATTGGCGCACCAATAAGTTCTGGTCCAAATCCGTGCTCTCTGGCCAAAGCAATATGGGACTTCCGGTTCTGTCGGGCACCGCGATACAAAGTCGAAGTCTCAATTAGAAATGGCTGCAGTTGATATCCTTTTACTAAATCAACAATCATCTTGACATATTCCGGTCTTAGATAATTGCGATTACCTTGTTCGCCAAAATGAACCTTTATCCCAATTTTACTGTTGGCCGGAAAAGACCTTAAAAACTGATCAACGATCGGCACTTTTTTTATTGATAGCAAGTTAATCTTGGAAACCGGCAAAAAATAGACTGAAACTGGGTTGGGCACTTTTAGGGTCTTCTGATTTTTGGAACTTACCATCTACTTACTAAAGACACCGTAAATCTTACTGCCACAAAACCGACATTTACCGTTAACGATGTTGTTTTCTAAAATTGAATAACCCTGGCGTTTAATCAGCAATTTTCGACAACTTGGACAATAGGTGTTGTCGTATTTATGGCCCGGCACATTACCAATATAGACATATTTCAAGCCAACTTTTTGTGCAATCGCCACTGCCTTTTCTAAAGTAGTGATCGGCGTAGGCGGTAGGTTTTGTAATTTATACTGTGGGAAAAAACGCGTGAAATGGAGCGGCACATCACTGCCAATATTTTCTTTTATCCACTGGCACATCGCTTTAATTTTATTGGTATCATCATTAAGTGTCGGCACCACCAAGTTTACCAGTTCTAAATGCACGCCGGATTCTTTGACCGTTTTGATTGCTGATAAGATTGGCGCTAGTTCCGAACCGCATACTTCACGATAAAAATTTTCATCAAAACCTTTCAAATCAATCTTAATGGCATCAACAACTTTGCATAATTCTTGTAAAGGTGCGGTATTAATAAAACCACCGCTGACAACTGCGGTTTTAATACCTTTGGCACGGGCCAGTTTGGCAATGTCATACATATATTCATAGAACACCACTGGTTCGGTATAGGTAAAGCAGATAATTTTCAGACTTTCTTGTTCGGCAAGTGCGACAATATCTGCTGGTGTTTTGTAATAATTTTTTAACTCGTCAACTGACTTTTGAGATATCTCCCAGTTTTGACAATATTTACAGCGTTGATTACAACTTGCGGTCGCAAGTGTCAATCGCATTTCACCGGGTAAGAAATGGTAAAACGGCGCTTTCTCAATTGGCTCGATACCGATCGTGCACGGTCGGTTATAAACAATTGAATATAAAACGCCGTCTCGATTTTCGCGGTTGCGACAAAACCCCCGTTTATTCGGTTCGATAATACAATATCTCGGACACAGTTCGCATCTCACTTTTTTATTATCTAACTTTGTATAGAACATCGCCTCTTTTTCCGGTTTGTTTCCAGCTTGGGCAATATTATCATTCAACAATAACAGTAGAGATATAATCAGTATTACCAAATTTGTTTTTGCGTAACGACGCTGAAGCAATCTCATTGTATCAATATCGCCACAAGATAACCTAAAACAAAGGCAATAGTAAAACCACTACCCAGACAACAAGAAGTGGCGATTTTTATCTTGGTTGGTGTTCGATTGATTTGTGAAAGCGAAAAAAAGACTTCGCTTGTTTGATTTGCTTTGATTACCACTTGCCGCGTGCCAGCGCCGATTTTTGCTAAATCGAGCAAGGTTGCATATTTCGTCGTTAAACCGCCTTCAGAAAAACGCCAATATTTATGCTCAATCGACTCAGTGGCAAACAGACTAATTGTGTAGTTTTTAGGTTTAAGTTGGTAATTGCTAATTGGAGTAATGCCAATCGAGTCGCCATCAAGATAGACGATTAGCCCCATCGGATTGGAATTGACATTTAGAAAACCATAATGTTCTTGTTTGGTAATAAGTGCCTGTCCAAAGATTAAATGTATTATTAGGCAACTGCCAGCGCAGATTAATCCCCAGCGAATTTTCTTTGCTTTCGTCATCGCTTGATTAAACTTTCACCCCGGGACAATCTTTTTGACACCAGGGCGCAATCGGAATTGCTAAATGAATAGTATCATAAATTAAGCCGGTCAAATCAAAAAAATCACCTGAATAATACTCCCGAGTAAAATCGACATCTTCTAATCGTCCTTTCATAATTATCGCTTGATTGCTACCGCGGATATATTCTTGATATACCTTTTCTGAAAAGCTCTGCTCAAAATCTTCCAGACAGTTAACGCAATTAAGTTTAACCTTAAAATTTACTAAACCTTCAACCGTGATTGTATCGCCATTTTTTGACAGTTCCAGGTCAACGACAATATTACCGATTATCGTCAATGCCCTGATATCTAGTTGTTCAGCGGTTAATTCCTGGTGGAACCGTTGTTTGCCGGGTTTAAGGTTTAATCGATTAATCAGTAGTGGATTTTTCATACCCTGGTTAACTATCGCTTGATTTTAAATATTTACCATTTAGATAACTTCTAATATTTTATTGATAATATCTTCGGCTTTGATGCCTTCAGCTTCGGCATTAAAATTAGTGACAATCCGGTGTCTAAGAACAGTTTGGCAAACAGATTTAACATCGTCGCGGGTAGGAGTATAGCGGCCATCTAAAACTGCTCGGGCTTTGGCGCCAAGAATCAAATATTGTGAAGCCCGAGGACCGGCGCCCCAACTTACCCAATCTTTAACAAATTTCAACTCATTATTGGTTGGCCGAGTAGCATTACTAATCTTGACCGCATATTTAATCACATCATCAGCAACCGGTACCCGCCGTAACAACTTTTGGAGATTAATAATCTCGGTGCTGTTTAGCACCTTCTCTAATTGTGGTAGATATGCTGATGTCGTTGTCTTAACAATCTCTTCTTCTTCGGTTAACGACGGGTAATCAATATAAATGCTAAACATAAACCGGTCTAACTGGGCTTCTGGTAAAGGATAAGTGCCTTCTTGTTCAATTGGATTCTGGGTGGCTAAGACAAAAAAAGGTTCAGGTAATTGATGAGTAGTGCCGGCAACCGTGACTTTATGCTCTTGCATTGCTTGGAGTAATGCCGCCTGGGTTTTGGGCGGAGTTCGATTAATTTCGTCAGCAAGCACAACATTAGCAAAAATCGGTCCGGGCACAAAACGAAACCTTCTTTTACCAGTAGCCATATCTTCTTCAATAATTTCAGTACCGGTGATATCGGCTGGCATCAAATCCGGTGTAAATTGAATTCGGTTGAATGACAAGTCTAATACATTGGCTAAGGTATTAACGATTAAAGTCTTGGCTAAACCCGGCACACCAATAATTAAGCCGTGTCCACCGGACAATAAACAAATCAAGATTTCTTCAATTACCTTTTTTTGACCGATGATTACCTTTTCAATCTCTTTTTCAATCTTTTTTCGAGCCAAGGCTAAAACTTCAACTGCCTGGACATCGCTCTGGAATTTCTCAGTGGGTTTTGTTTTGACCACAATATTACTTTCAGTTGCCTGACTGTTGCTACGATTATTTAAACTTGAGTTGCTATTTGCCATTTATTGCTCCTGAAAAAAATAATTATTGATACTCAATGTATCTTTGCGTATATTCTTCTCTTTATCTTCACTAGCATTTCCTATTTTTCTTTTTCACGGTGAAGCCGTGTCATTCTTAAAAATAAAATTACTGCATACCATGCTGATGCTCGCAACAATAATATATACATTAATTTTACTAAATTAAATTGCATCTGTCAACGATGTGTCCAAAGATAATATCCGGTTTTGGAGCTGGGTATATGTGAAACAAGCTCCTAAACTTGCAAAAGTAAATTCTAAAATATTTCCTTACCAAGGTCTATTTATATATAGACAAAATTTAATGCGAAATTTTTATCTAACCTATTGACAACCAAGACAATATCATAAAAATGTAGTGACCATACTGTATAGTATAGGGGGCTGACCTATAGATTTTGTTTTATCCCATAAATTAATGGAAATTGTCCTGGTAATTATCTGTTTATTGGAATTGATATTTAATCGTATAAAACAGTTGAAATAATATTAGTTGTTATGTTGGCTAAATAATGATTTGCTCACCAAACAGTTAAGTGCTTAGTAACTAAACCAGTCTGACCGTCACTTTGATTACGAGATTGATACCAAGTTAAGACTTCATACACGCCGTTAAAATCAATCGGTTGTTACTCCGTTTGTTGCTGGGGCTTACAAGGAATGATAAAAGTATAATGGCAATAATAAAAATCTAAAAAATAAAAAGGGTGCAACTTTTAGTTGCACCCGCATTTAATTGTTTTTAGCTTATTGGGTATAAATCATCTTCTTGGTAAACCGCTTTGTCCCAGCAGTTAAAGTGTAGAAGTAGATACCATCAGCAACCTTCTGGTTATTCTCATCCGTGCCATTCCAAGTCAAATTGTAAACACCGCTACTCAAATCACTATCAACTAATGTTTTAATTATCCGACCAGCCGCATCATAAATCCTCAAACTCACTCTGCTCGGTTCAGCAATCGCAAATGAAATCTGTGCCAAACCATTCGCCACTGGATTCGGCTTAATCGCATTAAGTGTCGTCACTATTGGCAATCGCTCAGGTCTCTGTTCTTCAATACCACCTGGCACCATTCGCACAAAGTCAATATACATATTGTTGCCATACTCAGAAAATGCCAAAAAGCCAACATAAAGTGTGCCCGAAAATGTCCCAAGATTCACCGTATGCTCTTGCCAAGCCGCGGTCGGGTCATAACGCTTAAATGACGCCACCTGCGTAAAGTTAAT
>JBDRUR010000066.1:0-7663 GCA_039801485.1 Caldifarciminota bacterium | reverse complement strand
TAACAACCAGATATTTTTAAGCATATTTCCTCCTATGAGAAGCCCACGCACCTAAACATAGATGGGGGGGGCGAGTTCATTGAAAATTATTGTTTATTATCCAAACAATTCTTCGATTATTTTTTGCTTATCTTTTTTAATATAATCCGCGACATCATTCAAAATATTATTAAGTGTTCCTATCTTTATCGGCTTGTATTTTGGAATGGTTAAATGGTGCTCTCCTTTAAATGTGCTTGTCAATCTGATATGATTGCCAGTCTGTCGAGTAATCTGATAACCATATTTTTTAAGAAGTTTTACTAAATCATCTCCGCCGATATCTCTGGGAATTTTCATATTGTCATTACTTCATCTTTTACCAAATGAAAACGGACAATACGCGGTCGCTCTTTCTCTTCAAAATGACACTTAACCGCATCAATAATCGATGCTTTTAATTCATCTAAAGAATCTGCCTCAGTAAAAATCGAATAACCCAAAGCCCGGGCTTCATAGCCACCCTCTTTCGACTCTTCAATAAGAAATATTATCTCTTTATCCATTTAGTCACCTCCTGATTTATCTGTATTATAACCATACTATTTTATAATATTTATTAATCTTTACTTTGTCAATATTTTGTTTTCCTTGCAAACAGAACACGATAAAATAGTTGCATCTCTTATTCGAGATAGATTCATTTTTATCATAATCCCAAGCGGATGGTTGTCAAGAGGCAAGATAAAATATCTCACCTGATTACATAGATAAAACAATGAAGCCGCCGATTACACAGATTTTCACAGATTCTTTTCTGGTGTTAATCTTGTGAAATCTTGTGGTTAAAAATAATAGTAATCCTTGACTTCTAAGATTTACTGAATAGAATGAAAATATGTTGAAGGTCGGTGAGTTGGTTTTGTTTTATCATAATGAACGAGCAAAATATTTGATTACGGTACAAAGTTCGGGCCATTTTTCTACCCATAAAGGTAATATTAGTTTTGCCGAAGTTTTAACAAAGGATTTTGGTGATATCGTCAATACTCATACCGGCACGCCATTTTATATCTTAAAGCCGACCTTAGCCGATTTGTCAATGAAAGTTAGAAGAACAACGACGATTGTCTATCCAAAAGATGCTGGATTAATGATTTTGCAAAGTTTTGTCTTCCCAGGAGCAAGAGTGATTGAATGTGGCACTGGGAGCGGTGCTTTGACAATGATATTAGCAAATTTTGTGCGACCAAATGGCAAAGTTTATTCTTATGAATCAAGACCAGATTTTTCGGAAAATGCTCGTTCAAATGTTGCTCGGGTCGGACTTGATGAGTATGTTGAGTTTTTTGTCTGCGATGTTGAAAAAGAAGGTTTTAACCAGCAAGCTGTTGATGCGGTTTTTATTGACCTACCTGAGCCGTGGATAGCAATCAAACCGGCCTATGATGCCTTAAAAGGCGGTCATTCGTTTGTATCGTTAAGTCCTAATACTGAGCAGGTTAGGAAAACGAAAACAGTGTTGGAACTTGAAGGTTTTGTGCGAATAAAGGTTGTAGAACTTTTAGAACGGGAATTGCTCGTCAGAATTACCGGCACCAGACCAGTTGAACGGATGATTTCTCACACCGCCTATTTAGTTTTTGCTCAGAAAGGACAAAAACCGACTATTATGAGTGAAACAGATAATGAAAAGTTATTAACTAGCAAAGTGAAATGACAAAGTTTAAAAATTGGTTTGTTTACATTTGGCTATCTATATTTTTTATTGCGGGTTTTAGCCTATGTGCTAAATCGAAAAAAGAAACTATCCGCCAACGGATTGTTTCATTAGTGCCGAGCGTCACGGAAATTATCTTCGCATTGGGTAAAGATAGCCTTTTGGTCGGTAATACTATTTATTGTGATTATCCCGAAGCGGCAAAACATATTTATAAAGTTGGCGATTTTTCTAATCCGTCGTTAGAGAAAATTTTAAGAAGAAAACCGTCATTGGTATTTGCCACTTTACCCGAACAGCGAAATATTATTGAACAATTAAAAAAGCATAAAATTCCTGTTTATGTCTCTCAGCCTAAATCAGTAGATTCAATATTAAGTGAGATTATTGAGATCGGTAAGTTAATTAATGCTAATGATACGGCTAAGGCACTAGTGAATTTTCTTAAGAGTAAGTTAGATGAGATTGCGCAGCGAAACCCTAATTTTATTGATTCACCGCGGGTGTATATTGAAATTTCAGCAACACCGTTAATGACTGTTGGTAGCCTTTCATATATTAACGATTTGATTCGCTATGCCGGTGCCAAGAATATCTTTGGTGATATAAATCAAGAGTATATTGTTACCAACAGCGAAGAGTTGATTAAAAGAAATCCGGATATGATTTTAATTTTGCATCCATCAGTTAATAAATCTCAAATTAGAAAGCGTTTGGGTTGGTCACAAATGTACGCCGTAAAAAAAGGACAGATTTATGATAACCTTAATCCGGATTATTTTTTCAGACCCGGACCAAGATTTATTTATGGCGTCGAAGATTTAGCCAACATTGTGCATGGTATCTGGACAAAAAGAAAATAAAATTTGCTTAAGTAAAACAAAGTGGCTGAGGGGAAAAAGTAAAAAAACTGCTTGCGGTTTTTGGGGACTCAGTGGCAAGTTATTAATGTTTTATGTTTCAATCTAAATCTTGGTTCGTCCTTATAATATTGTTCTTATTAGCCATTATTTTGTCGTTTAGTTTTGGACCAACCGGATTTTCGTTGCTAAATTTATCGATTCCATTGGAAGTCAGATTGCCGAGAATTATCTTAGGTATTTTTGCTGGCGGTGTCCTTGGTTTAGTTGGTGCAACATTGCAAGGGCTTTTACAAAATCCATTAGTTGACCCTTATACTTTGGGCATTGCCAGTGGCGCTGGTTTTGGAGCAATGATAGGTCTGATTATTGGTAAGTTTGGTGTCTTCACAATTCCGATCTTTTCTTTTATTGGTTCAGTTTTCACAATTTTAGTGGTCTATCATTTAGCACGGATTAGGGGCAAAATTACTAAGATTAGTCTGGTGTTAGCCGGAGTAATTATGAGTTTTTTATTTTCAAGTTTGGTTATGCTATTTATGGTATTGGCGCGAAAGCCGTTACCCGAGATTATTTATCTATTGATGGGAAGGTTATCAATTGTCTTTACCACTGAACTGTGGATATTGTTTGTTGTAATTTTTGTTATCGCTTTACCAATAGTCTATTATCTCTATCGTCAATGGCGTTCTTTAAATATATTATCAATGAATGAGGAAGTTGCTGAGAGTTTAGGTGTTGACACCCAGCGACTGACCAAGAATATTTTTATTGCCTCGTCGTTTTTAATTGCCGCCGTCGTTTCATTTACCGGTGCGATTAGTTTTGTTGGGCTGTGTGTGCCCCACATTATTCGATTGATTTATGGGCCAGACCATTATAAAGTGTTGCCGTTGTCATTTCTACTTGGCGCCACGCTGTTATTATTTACTGATTTAATTGCTCGAACAATTGCGCCGATTGAGTTACCATTAAGTGTGATTACCGCATTGTTTGGTGTGCCATTTTTTGTTTATCTGCTAAAAAGAAAGTTATAAATTATGTCGGCAATTGAAGTTAACAATCTTAGTTTTAGTTACGGTGATAAAGAAGTATTAAGTGATTTAACAGTAAAAATTAATACCGGTGAGTTTTTTGGTATTATTGGACCGAATGGTGCTGGTAAGACAACACTACTAAAATTGATCGCTGGGTTACTTCGACCGAATCAAGGTGAAATTAAAATATTGGGTAGAAATTTATTAGAAATTTCAAGCAATGAACGAGCAAAATTGATTAGTTTTGTGCCCCAAGAAAATTATTTTAATTTTGATTTTACGGTTTTAGATGTCGTGCTATTTGGTCGCCATCCTTATCTAAAGCCGATGGCACGGCCGAAGAAAAATGATATTGATAAAGCAATTGCGGCATTGACAATTACTGATGCCTTAGAGTTTAAGGACCGAAGTATTCTTGAGTTATCATCTGGTGAACGGCAACGAGTGATAATTGCTCGGGCATTGGCGTCAGAGCCAAAGATATTATTGTTAGATGAACCAACTTCATATCTTGATATTACCCATCAGGTTGAGATTCTAAAAATACTTAAAAAGTTAAATCAAGAAGGAATGACAATTATATTTTTATCGCATGATATCAATTTGACCAGTATTATTTGTAATCGGCTATTGCTTCTGTCAAATGGTAAAATGGTTGCCTGTGATGACCCAGAGAAGATAATTACTAAAGAAACAATTGGGCAGGTATATAAGATTTATCCTGATATTATTTTCCATCCCGAAAACAAACGACCCCAAATAATTTTACCTTACTGACAATATCAATCAGTCTTCAGCATAGGAATTTTTATTTGGTGTTTAAGCGCGGTCTTTACTGCCAAATCATAGCCCGCGTCGGCATGACGAGCAACGCCGATACCTGGGTCATTGGTTAACACTCGTTGTAAGCGTTCATCCATTTCTTTTGTGCCATCGCAAACAATCACTTGACCAGCATGGATTGAGTAGCCGATGCCGACACCGCCGCCATGATGAACTGAGACCCAAGATGCACCTGAGGCAACATTTAACATCGCATTTAAGATTGGCCAATCAGCAATTGCATCTGAGCCGTCAAGCATCTTTTCGGTCTCACGATTAGGTGAGGCAACTGAGCCGGAGTCTAAATGGTCGCGGCCGATAACAATTGGGGCTGAGATTTTTCCATCGCGAACCAGTTTATTCATTGCCAGTCCCATCTTATCACGTTCACCATAGCCCAGCCAGCAGATTCTTGCTGGTAATCCTTGAAACGGAATTTTTTGCTGGGCTAAACTTATCCAGCGTTTTAAGGATTCGTTTTCAGGAAATAGCTCTAATACTAATTGATCAGTGGTGTAAATGTCTTGTTTGTCACCGGATAAAGCAACCCAGCGGAACGGTCCCTTACCTCGACAGAATAATGGGCGGATATATTCTAATACAAAACCCGGGATATTATAGACATTTTGGACACCGGCTTTTTGGGCTTGGGCGCGAATATTATTGCCATAATCAAAAGCAATTGCGCCTCGGCGTTGCATTTCGAGCATTGCTTGCATCTGGCGTGCCATCGATTCGTAAGCACGTTTAATATATTCTTGTGGATTTTTCCGGCGAAGTTCTAGGGCTTTTTCCAAACTCATTTTTCCAGGCACATAGCCATTTAATTCATCGTGCGCTGAAGTCTGGTCAGTAAGAATATCTGGTGTAATGCCGCGTCTGACCAATTCCGGATGGATATCAGAGGCATTGCCAACTAAACCGATTGAGAGTGGTTTCTTTTCGCGAAGGGCATTTTCAACCATTGAAAGTGCTTGGTCTAAATCATAAGCGATCTTGTCACAAAAACCTTGGTTAATTCGGCGTTGGATTTTGGCTGGGTCAACTTCGACATCTAAAATTACACCTTCATTCATTGTGACTGCTAAAGGTTGGGCACCGCTCATACCGCCCATACCGGCGGTTAAAACCCAACGTCCTTTTAATGTGCCGCCAAAATGTTTTCGGGCGCATTCAGCAAATGTTTCGTAGGTACCTTGAATAATGCCCTGGGTGCCAATGTAAATCCAAGAGCCGGCGGTCATCTGACCATACATAATAAGACCCAATGCTTCTAATTTTCGGAAATAGTCCCAATTTGCCCACGCTGGGACTAACAACGAATTAGCAATTAAAACCCGTGGGGCATAAGGATGGGTTTTAAAAATACCAACCGGTTTACCAGATTGGATTAAAAGCGTCTCATCGTTTTCTAATTCTTTTAACGATTTAATAATCGCATGATAACAATCCCAGTTTCGTGCTGCTTTGCCGGCACCGCCATAGACAATGAGTTCTTCGGGGTTTTCGGCAACTTCGGCATCAAGATTATTCATTAACATCCGCATCGCAGCTTCTTGATGCCAACTTTTACAGCTAATTTCTTTACCTCGTGGTGCACTAATCATATTTTTAAATATTAACTAGCGGGGGCTGGATTTGAACCAGCGACCTTGAGGTTATGAGCCTCACGAGCTTCCAGGCTGCTCCACCCCGCAAAATATCAATTATCTAAATAGCCAAAATCTATTTTTAGCCCGTCGAGTTATAATATAATCAAATTTATCAAAATGTCAATATTTTTATCAATACAACTCAAAATAGCGAAGTTAAAGAAATTTATATTCGTTTATGAGATTTTAAGTTTAGTGACACCTTTTTATCAAAAAATCAGTCTATATATAATATATGGGGTTGAAAAAGAAATTGGACATTATATTCAGAGATACGGTAATGGGGCAAGCCCTGATAGCACTCCGGGAGTGAGCCTTAGGCTTAAAAACGTTCTCAGAACAAAAAACAGCATTGACTTTAGATTAAAGCCATAAATCGGTCAGAGTCAAAGACTAAGAATGACTGTCTGAATAATCCTCAGGCCGAGACTAAGCTACCTACTCAGAACCGAAGTCAGAATGGTGTTAAGCAGGGATCTCAGAATGGTATTGAGAATTGGTTTAAGGACCGAGGCAAGAATGAGGGGCAGAAAAAAATAATATAATTCCGGTAATTGCGAGCACTTTTATAATTTCACGCCCAATTTATCATCCCGTGCTCGACACGGAATCTAATCTGTCATTGCGAGACCCGATTCTTTTTCGGAGCGTAGCAATCTAAATACGACAATGCCTGAGATTGCTTCGTCGCTTTGCTCCTCGCAATGACAAAAAAGGACGTTCGTAATGACATTTTCTATCATCGGTCATTGCGAATTCCATGACATTGTCAAGCAGTTTTTAAGAACCTTGGATTTACAGAGCAATAATTTGAAATAAACGGTGTTCGCGATTTGATCACCGCACATATTATCCTTATCAACTTATTCGCAATATTGTTTATTACTAACCGACCACATTTACCTTCAGCAACCTTTCTTAAAAAATATTGCCTAAACTGATTATTGTGTTTCCGTAAACAAAGCGCCGCCATCCGCAATAGCTTTCTAAATCGAGCAGGCCCATAACCAGCTGAACAGGGCCTTCTGTAAATAGAACTGCCACTCTGATATTCATTTGGACATATCCCAAGATAACTGGCAAATTGTTTGGCATTAATTGTTTTAGTAAATCCCATAGTTATCACCGTAATATTGGACGCCAAAAGCATACCTACCCCAGGAATTGTCATCAAAAGCGCAATCATCGGCCCAATCCTCGGATGATTATTAATTAACCTTTTTATCTCGTTATCAATAATTTTTATCTTCTCCTTGAGTTCTTCGATAGCTCGTTGATACATATCATTAGCTACAGGCGTCTGCACAACCTTACGCCGGATAGCTTGTAACGCATTACAATTGGCAGTTAGTTGTTTTGTAAATTGTTCTCGGGTCGTTAATAATACCTTAATCTGCTCAACGATCTCGTCATTAGGTTGCCAGCGGTATAATTCATCATAAAACCGATAGGCGTATTCAGCAATTTGCTTGCTATCAATAATATCGGTCTTTTTAGGTGATTGGCTAAATGCACGTTTAACTTTTAGGGGTGGTTCAACCGCAATTTGATATCCTTGAGAATATAGAAAATAACAGAGTTGTTCAGAATAAA
>JBDRUR010000065.1:0-7868 GCA_039801485.1 Caldifarciminota bacterium | reverse complement strand
GATATGGGATGGCAAAGACGACAATCACCAGCAAGTGGCTGAGGGTGTTTATTTCTATACGCTTGAAACAACGAAAGAAAAATTTACCAAGAAAATAGTTTATACAAAGTAAAAATGATAAACAAAGGGGGCGATTAAATTCGCCCCCTTTTTATTAAAGTTAAATTGACTTTTTTATTTTTTTTATTATACTATAAAGTTATAAGTTTGATGAAAATTAATAAATTATGTAATAAATTATAATTAAATGGGAGGCATTATAAATGGCAGAAAACAAAGAAATTTATAATCCACCAGTTGATTTGGTAAGAAATGCTAATGTAACAAAATTTATGGAGAAACATAACATCAAGACCTTAGACGAACTTCTGAAACGGGCAGAAAATCAAGAATGGTTTTGGTCAGAAATGGCGAAGGAATTAGAATGGTATAAGCCGTTTGAGAAAGTTTTGGAATGGAATATACCTTTTGCTAAATGGTTCTTAGGCGGAAAATTTAACATTGTTCATAATGCAGTAGACCGACACATGAAAACTAATGTTGCTAATAAAGTTGCCTATATTTATGAACCTGAGCCGGAAAATGAGAAAGTTGAACGTTGGACATATGCTGACATTAATCGCGAAGTATGTAAATTTGCAAATGCATTAAAGAAGCTTGGCATCCGAAAAGGCGATCGAATAACAATTTACTTACCAATGATTCCACAATTACCAATTGCGATGCTTGCCTGTGCCAAAATTGGTGCGATTCATTCAGTGGTATTTTCTGGTTTTAGCGCCGGTTCGTTAAAGGACCGAATCATCGATGCCGAAGCAAAACTGCTTATTACATGTGATGGTGCCTATCGTCGTGGTAAATTAGTAACTTTGAAAAGCAATGCCGACGAGGCAGTGAAAGATTGTCCTAGTGTCCAACATATTATCGTTCTTAATCGTGCCAATTCCAGAGTGAATATGGAAGCCGGTCGTGATTTGTGGTGGCACGAACTTACTGCTAATGAATCTGACCAATGCCCAACCGAACAACTTGATTCCGAAGATATTTTATATACCCTGTATACTTCGGGAACAACGGGTAAACCAAAAGGAATCGTTCATGTTCATGGTGGATATGCGGTTGGATGTTATGCGACTTTGAAATTAATCTTTGACTTAAAAGACAACGATGTTTGGTGGTGTGCGGCGGATATTGGATGGGTCACGGGACACAGTTATATTGTTTATGCACCATTAATGCTCGGTGTTACTTCAATGTTATATGAAGGCGCACCTGACTATCCTGACCCGGGTAGATGGTGGCGAATGATTGAACGAGAAAAAGTTACGGTATTCTATACATCGCCAACAGCGATTCGAATGCATATGAGATATGGTGAGCAATATGCCCAAAAATATAATTTATCAAGTTTGAGATTACTAGGTAGTGTTGGTGAACCAATTAATCCCGAAGCTTGGCGTTGGTATTATAAATATATTGGTGGTGAACGATGTCCAATTATGGATACCTGGTGGCAAACTGAAACCGGACACATCTTGATAACACCGTTGCCGATTACACCGCTAAAACCCGGCTCGGCAACTAAACCATTTCCAGGAGTTAAAGCTAGTGTATTTAATCAAGATGGTAAACCAATCAAGCCAAACGAAAATGGCTTCGCTGTGTTATTAGCCCCTTGGCCCGGCATGCTGAGAACACTTTATAAAGATCCAGAAAGATACAAACAGGTATATTGGTCACGATTCCCGGGTGTTTATTTAACCGGTGATTCCTGCACGATTGATGAAGATGGATATTTTTGGTTTCGAGGTAGAGCTGATGAGGTGCTAAATGTCGCTGGACATCGTTTAGGAACCGCCGAAGTAGAAAGTGCATTGGTAGCGCATCCAGCTGTAGCTGAAGCCGCAGTCATTGGTATTCCGCATGAAGTTAAAGGCGATGTGCCAAAAGCATATGTTACGTTAAAAGTCGGTTATAAGCCTTCAGAAGAACTGGCAAAAGAACTAAAAGACTGGGTTGGTAAAGAAATTGGACCTATCGCCCGTCCCGAAGAAATTGAATTTCGTGACAAGTTACCAAAAACTCGTTCTGGTAAAATTATGCGTCGATTACTTAAAGCTGAAGCCTTGGGTAAACCAGTAGGCGATATATCAACATTGGAAGAATAAATAAAAAAAGAGGAGAGAGTAGCTATGACAGATTTTTTTCTGCTCTCTCCTCGATTTTCTTTTGATAATATAGGGTATTTATATGAGTAATGGAAAACTATTTAACCGTTGGTGGATTGTGATTGGTGCGATAATTATTCAATTATGCTTGGGCGCAATTTATGCGTGGAGCGTATTTCGAATTCCTTTGCAAAAAGAACTTATGATTTCGGCAACACAAGCATCATTGCCATTCTCATTTGTTTTAATTTTCTTTGCTTTAGCAACTATTATTGGTGGTCGTTGGCAGGACAAAGCCGGTCCGAAAATCGCAATTGTTGGTGGAATTTTATTAGGTTTAGGAATGATTCTTACAAGTTTTGCTAAAAATTTAACTGCGATTGTTGTTTTTTATGGAATAGTTTCAGGAGTCGGTATCGGCATTGCCTATGTTTGTCCAATATCGGCAGGCGTTAAATGGTTTCCAGATAAACGTGGTTTAATTACTGGATTATCTGTAGCTGGCTTTGGTGCCGGTGCTTTGATTGTGGGGCCAGTTGCGAGAAGTCTTATTGATTCGGTGGGAATTTTCAATACATTCAGAATTCTTGGCATTATATTTCTTATTTTAGTGTTTATCGGTGGCATAATTCTAAGAAATCCACCATCAGGATATAAACCTGCTGGCTGGAATCCGCCATCAATAATTACGACGTCAAAGATTGATTTTAGTGCCGGTGATATGTTATCAACTGGTAAATTTTATGTAATCTGGTTAATGTATTTTATTGGTTGTGCCTGTGGATTAATGGTGATTGGCCAAACATCACCGATCGGTCAGGAACTTGCTCGATATTCCAAAGAAACCGCGGCATTAGGTGTCAGTCTATTGGCAGTATTTAATGCATTAGGTCGCATTTTTTGGGGGAGATTTTCAGATTCTTTTGGTCGAATGCGAACTCTATTTCTCATATTTCTGATTTGTGGATTAGCCATTCTTTCATATAATTTAATATCAGGTATACCATCTTGGTATTGGGTTGGTATATCGCTAGTCGGATTGTGTTTTGGTGGATATCTGGCATTATTTCCGGCAATTACTGCTGATTTATTTGGCACAAAAAATGTCGGTGTTAATTATGGTTTTGTTTTTACTGCTTATGGTGTTGGCGGACTCTTAAGTAATATCTTTGCCCCAAGAGTAAAGGAATTAACCGGCGGATATAATGTCGCATTTATCGTTATTGGGATTTTATGTCTATTGGGAGCAATCTTAACATTTTTTATTAGGTTACCCAAAAAAGAAGATTAGGATGATTTAATTTTGGAGGATTAAATGAAAAAAAAGAAAAAAACGATAAAGAGAGCTAAAAAAATGATTAAGAGAAAACCGAAAGAAAAACAACTTACACCAGAAGAGCGAATTGCTTTAGCCAAAAAACCAGGACAAGATGCAATGAAGCTCCATCCGTTTTTCAAAGGTAAGATTCAAATTGTTCCGAAATGTGTTATTCGAGATTTCAACGATTTCGCCATTTGGTATACTCCAGGTGTTGCCGAACCTTGTAAAGATATTAAAGCCAATCCCGAAAAAGTTTGGGAACACACTAATCGTGCCAATACGATTGCGGTATTTACTGATGGCACGCGGGTATTAGGGCTTGGGGACATTGGTCCAGAAGCATCATTACCAGTAATGGAAGGAAAGGCATTACTATTCAAATACTTAGGCGGTGTTGACGCGGTGCCAATAGCAATTAGAACCAAAGACCCGGAAGAGTTCATCAAATGTGCGAAATTGCTTGAACCATGTTTTGGCGGCTATAATCTTGAAGACATTGAACAGCCAAAATGTTTTTATATTCTTGATACGCTTCGTAAAGAGATGAATATTCCGGTTTGGCATGACGACCAACAAGGAACGGCGGCAGTAACAGTTGCCGGTCTAATCAATGCCTTAAAGATTGTTGGCAAAGACCCGAAAAAAGTCCGGGTTGGAATGATTGGTGCTGGTGCTGCTGGTATTGCTTGTTTGCGGGTGATGGTTGCTTATGGTTTTGACCCGGGGAAAATTGTGATGTGTGATGTCTATGGTATTGTTCATAAAGACCGTCCAGATTTTGAAAAACATTTTGCTTACACTAAAGACTTAATTCTAAAAACTAATGCTGAAGGCCGTAAATCCGAGCGAGTTGAAGATGCAATCCCAATTACTATGGAAGGAATGGATATTGTGATTGGTTATTCAAAACCCGGTCCGGATACAATTAAAAAGGAATGGATTCAACGGATGGCAAAAGACCCGATTCTTTTTGTCTGTGCTAATCCTATTCCTGAAATTTGGCCCTGGGAAGCAAAAGAAGCCGGGGCTAAAATCGTTGCCACTGGACGGTCAGATTTTCCTAATCAAGTCAATAACTCTTTAGGATTTCCTGGTATTTTCCGAGGCACTTTGGATGTTAATGCCCGAACCATTACTGACGAAATGTGTATTGCGGCGGCAGTCGAATTGGCAAAAGTAGCGGAAGACCGAGGCTTAAGAGAGGATTATCTAATTCCAACAATGGATGACTGGGAAGTATTCCCACGAGAAGCAGTTGCAGTCGGAATGAAGGCAATTGAACAAGGCGTTGCCCGAATTACAATGACCAGAGAACAGTTATACAAGAAAGCATCCGAGACGATTAAGAATGCTCGTAAGATGTCACAAGCCCTTATGAAACAAGGCTTTATTCCAAAGCCACCAAAAAAATAAGAAATCAATAAAACTAAATCAGGGCTAATTCGCCAAAGGTGGATTAGCCCTTTTTATTAACTACGCGCTATTATCATTGCGAGGTGACCTTGTTACCGTGGCAATCTCCGGTATTTTTTTAATTTCTGTGTTTATCTGTGTGTACCTGTGGTTTATATTTTTCTCCTTTCGTGCTTTCGTGGTAATTCTGTAATCTGTGTAATCTTTTTCTGTAATTACAGTAATCAAGTGAGATTTTAATCTCGCCTCTTGACAAATGACTGGGGGTCTGTTAAAATGAGGCAGTTATGAAAATAAATCATAACATACCTATTTGTAACATACCAATAAACTTCTTCAATAAACTTTTGAGACAGACAGACAGACAGACAGAGTCTTAGTTTTCTATCCACAAAAAATTCTTTTAATAACAATTTAACTTGTTCGTTAAATGTCATGCATTTGACATTTAGTTATATAATTAGGGGGTAAAATGAAAACATATAAATATATTATCAAAATAGTTATCATGTGTGCAGGTTTTGTGTTTTCTTGTACCAAGGAACCACTTCCTGACCACTATGGTGTTTTTCTGGTCGATAACAAAAAACTTATTCAGTTAAATACAGTCGAAACTCGCCGCGAAGGGTATGAAATACCTGATCGGCCATTAGAAATACTTACTTATTCAGATGTTTTTGGAATTCGGTATATTGCGAATATTAAAGTATCTAATCCCAAGATCTCATTGATTGCATATAATAAAGTCACTCCAACATATATTTTATATAAATTAAAATATAGTCCTGAACCTATTTACATAGGTTATGGTGATTATAATTGTTGGTGGTTTCCTGAGAAAGAAATAGGATTGAATATATCACCGATTAAACAAAAACCTGATATGTATCGACTAACCCCATCCGAACCGTTGAGTTCAGGACATTATGCAATTTGTTTAGGCGACTTTCGTTATGGACAAGGGTGGAACTTCGTAATAGAAGAAGTAATAAAATCTAAATAAACACATTATTTTAGTGACACTTCCTGTACTCATTACGAAATAGTGAAAAACGATTAGACAAAAAGTAATTTTACAAACTTAAGAAAAGTAACTTTTTCTATTATTGACTGAGGACAACAAAAATAGTAAAAATTTAAAGTTTTGTGGATTAAAAATAAATTATTCTAATTTATTGGAGGTCATGTATGATATATATTAGAATTGGTGACGTAACAAAAGAAATAACAATGGAGGAATTTCGTTCACAAATAGAAAACGACGCGATTCCACCAGATACACCAATCTGTTCAAAAACAATATTTGGAGACGAATTATGGCGAAAATTAGGAGCAACATCTTTGTATCAAAGAATTAAATCAAAACAAGAAGTTAAAATAGAATCCTTAGCGTCTGATCAAATCTCAACTTGGGATACACCATTTGGGACTCTTTTAGGATATGGTAAATTTATTTCATTTATAGGATGGGTGTTTGTTTTTATCGGTGTTATTGTTATTATTGTGGCATTAGTAGGTGCTTTAGGTAGAAAAAATTTTTCTATCATGGGAATTCTGCCGGGCGTAATTATTGCTATTAGTGGAATTATGACTGTGGCTTCCGGCCAAGTAATTTCTTGTTTCGTTGCAATTGAAAAGAATACACGAAAGAGCAAAGAGTTAATTGAAAAGTTTCTTTCTCAAAGCAAATAGCGCCATGGGGATTTGAACCCCAGTCTTCTGGCTGAGAACCAGATGTCCTAGGCCGGACTAGACGATGGCGCCAAGTTCAGTGAATAGTATATCACGAATAGTTATTTTGTAAAGAGCAGGTTTGATAGTTCAATAATAAGTTCATTCTTTAAGGTACTAACTATTTTGTCAATAGTATAGTTTAGTTCGATTCTTCCTTTTTTTATAATTATCCCATTTTGTAAGTTTTCATCTACGGTTAATTTGAGATTAGCATTATGTTTTTTAATTTCTTCGTAATCTTTTTTGTTGACAACTATCTCGGTGTTATTATCAGCATTTTGGGCAATTAGTTCATTAAGGATTTGATAGTAGTGATTCGAATTAATGAATTTTTCAACCGCTTTGTTAAATATCTCATTAATGATTGTCCATTTGGCTTGGAGAATTTCCTTTTGCGCGGTTAGGTAAGCGTTAGATAGCAATTGCGTCGTTAATAATTGTTTTTGTTGAGTGACTCGCTCATTATGTTCTTGAGTTAGTTTTGTAAGCTGTTCTTCGGTACTCTGTTGAAGTTTTTTAATTTCTTGTGTGTATTTTTCTTTAATCTCTTTGGCTTTTTCTTTGGCAGTTTCGATGACGGTACTTGTTAATTTTTCAATACTCATCCTAATTTTACTCCCATTTGCAAAAAGATTGTCACAAGTAGTCCGAGCACAGCATATGTTTCGACCATCGCACCATAGATGACCGCTTTAACACTTTCACTCGGTCTTTTGGCAACCAATTCGCAACCCGAAGCACATACTTTACCTTGCCAGATTGCCGATAGTAAACCAGCAAAAGCGATTGGTAAACACGCGCCAAACATTTGCAAACCCTGCCCCAAAGTAATTGGCATGATGTTGCCTAAAAGTCCGAGTTTCATTATCCCTAAAAATGCCGCCAGAAAGCCATAAAATCCTTGAGTGCCGGGCAAAACAACCAATATAAATAAGTTGCCAAACTTTTTAGGGTCTTCAGCCAAAACACCATTGGCAACTTGTGATGCTAGTCCAATACCAATTGCCGAACCAATGCCGGCCATTAATGCTGCCAGTCCACAACCAGTAATTGCTATTGCTAAACCTAATGGGTCAATCATTTTGCCTCCTATTAGTTTGCATTTTTGTTTGGTTTGATTTTGAGACAATTCTTATATTTTTATGGTTTGTTTCAATTCTTTTATTTAATTGTAACATACTTTGTTTGTCTTTGAAATGGTGTAAATTTATTACCGCCGCCAGTAAAAAATC
>JBDRUR010000064.1:0-7887 GCA_039801485.1 Caldifarciminota bacterium | reverse complement strand
CGTCCAAATCAATATCACCAAAGCAGACATCAAATGAATTAAATTGATTCGCCGATTGCCAAAACGGTGTTGTTGCCATCCCACTACTATCATTCCGGTAAATTCTTATCCGGCCTTGATTACTAATGCCAAAGCCTAAATAACTAACCGCCAGGTCAAGCCAGCCATCATTATTGATATCACCCAAATACAAATGGCCAAAATAACCTGAGTCCGCAGAACGCCAAGAAGCATTGGTCTCCAGACTGCCATTGTGATTAAAATAGATTGCCTGTTTATTGATTGCCATATCATTCCCATTTGCGGTGCAAAAATCGATAAAGCAATCGTTATTGATATCAGCCAAACCAGCCCCGGTTGCGTAATCGTTATCAATTGATGTCCAGGATGGGGTATTTGCCAATGGAATCAATGCCGAACTATGATTAAGCAACAACAGCAATAAAATTAAGTAACTTGCTTTTTGCATTAAAATTCTTGACATTATAAATCAATATTAAGTCGTCGTCAATCTTTGCGTTGGCCGGCGATTGATTACAAAAATAAAGAGCGCAAATATAATTAATAGCACGCCCACTGCCAGCAAAACAATTTTATATGATGTTAAATCGCTTATTACCCCGGTAATTATTGCGGTAATTAAAAAGGTTATGTTGCCAAAGAACTCTTTAATCCCAAATATCCGACCGCGAATTTGGGCGCTGACCTGTTCTTGTAAAATCGTATTCTGGGCAACAATGATTAACGAAAAAATGATACCGCCAACAACTGCCACAATAATGATAAAAAGCCGGCTAATAAAAAATGGACCAACTGTAAATAATAGCCCATAAATAAGAAAACCAGCAATAATCAAGAACAGTTTATTAAATCGGAACTTAATTATCCCGACGAACAATGCGCCCAGAATCATCCCAACTGCTAAAATCCCGCTCATAATACCAACACCCGAAGTACCCCAGTTTAAAATCTGTTGAACAAGAAAAATCAGAATCGTATAAGAAACGCTGGCAATAAAAGTCATCACTGCAAAAGACGATAGCACAATCGTCACAATCAGGTTTGTCTTCATTAATGTTATCACTTCGCGGGCATCAGCGATTAACACCTTAAATGCTGAGCCAAGGTTCAAGGCGGTTTGGTCGTCTGTGGACTTAAATGCTGGTTTAATATCAGCGGTCTTGGCAATGCCGAAGATTAAGAGTCCGGCACAAAGATGAGTAGAAGCATTAAAAACAAATCCCCATTGCCAACCAATCTTGGCGATCAGAAATCCGCCAATCACCATCCCGGCAACCGTGGCAAACCGCGACAAAAATTGGTCTAACGAATTTGCCGAAAGCAATTTCCGATATGCGACTAATCTCGGTAGTAATGCTGGTTTGGCAGTATTATTAAAAATATCAATCGAGAAAAATAATGTCACAACTATCCAGAACGGCAAAAATGAATGGGTGAAATAAATTAAAAACGGCGTCAAAATTAAAATAACTGCCTGGACAACATGGCAAACAATCATCACTGAACGCTTTGACCAATGGTCAACTAAAATGCCGACCAATGGCGAAAAAATAATTACCGGCAAGGTAAAAGTTAATGATGCAACTGAAAATGCCGAAACCTTGCCTGGTGCCGAAACGCCAATTAAAGTAATTAACAACATATGGGTCAATCGGTCGCCAAATTGCGAGACCGTTCCGGACAGAATTAAAAAAATAAGGTTGCGAATGCGAAATAATTGTAGATACTGTTTAATCGGCATCGGGTAAGTTTATTGATAAGTAAAACTATGTCAAGTCGGACAAAAAATTGCTGGTTAACTAAATCTTGGCGCTGTAGATACAGCCACAATAGTTCTGATGGTATATGCCCAATTTCCGGGCGATTGATGGTTTGAACCGGTCCTCGGGACGATACTCAGTGGCGATAAAGTTAAGACCAAACTGCTTGGCAATTTTTTGACCAATACCATTGATGTCATTAGCGTTTTTATGCGGGCTGGCAGTTAAAGTCGTGGCAAAATAATTGATCGCCTGGTTTTTGGCTTGTTCCGCCGTGTTTTCTAAGCGCATTTGAAAACAGCGCCAACATCTTCGGCCACCTTCTGCCCAATGTTCTAAACCCAAAATTGCTTGGTGCCATAACTGACTGTCATAAGGTCCGATGACTAGCGGCAGATTAAAATAGCTGGCGATAATCTTTGTGGCATTCAACCGCTGTTGATACTCTGCTGGCGGTTCAATATTCGGATTATAAAAATAGCCAATGATGTCAAATTCTGATTGTAACTTTTCAATTGTTCGGCTGGCACAAACACCGCAGCAGATATGAAGTAAAATCTTTTGCTTCACGACTTGGCTTGTTTCAGTTCTTCCTTTTTCAGCCTAATCTTTTCCTCAATTTTATCAATCCGATTAATGATTTCACTAATCTTATCAGTCAATTTTATCTCTGGACTTTTCTTATATTCATTATAAATCAGACTGCCTAAGCTGGACAGCAGCCGCTCTTTTTCTTGGGACAAACTAAAAATCTCGACCTTAATCTTGCCTTTGGTCGTTAAATCCTCGGCTTCTTTAATTGCCAGTTTAGTTACATCCTTTACCCAATTTTTGACATCATCCCATTCAATCGGCATAACACCTCCAATAAATAATAATTTTTATTTAAAGATAACAAACTTCTCAACTACTGATTGCTTTTCAATTCTATCACCGGCAAAAGTTCGGGCTGAAAGTTTATAAAGATAAACACCATTGGCTGGTATTGACTGCCATTCGTCGAGTCCATTCCACTCAATCTGATTATATCCCCAATTACAAAACCGCTCAGGTAGGGTCTTGATTAACCGGCCATTGATAGTATAGATCTTAACGGTCACCAGTGCTGGTTTATTAAGCGTAAAGGTAAAATAACCAATCCGGCTATTTGGCGGTGAATAATATAAGACATTGGTGATTTCTAAACTTTGAGTTTTATTAACCGTGACTCTCACCGAGTCTTTGGACAAATTTCTAAAATTATCTGCCGCAGTCACGCTGAGCAGATATTCACCACTGTCAAGCGCCACCGGTAATGAAAATCGACCCTGATAAAAGTTGTTCAAATCATAGTTAAAATATGAACTGACATCAATATCCTGAAGAATACGATTCGGTAATGCTTTAATAATCAATCTCGGGTTATAGTTCGGTATCGGCGACAAAAGGATACCACTACTATCAGCTAATACCCCGGTTAAAACAAACTCTTTGGGCACAACTTCGTTTGGTCTAATTCTTTTGTCGTTAATATAAAATGAAATCGTCGGACCCACCGAATCACTGATGACTGCCGGCAGTGTATCAAAATACATTGAATCATTGACGAAACTGTACAGTTGTTTCTGGTTATGGACATAGCCAATGGCGCTAACCCGAGCGCTATTGTTAATTTCAGTATAATAGCCACCGCCATTTATAATATCATAGCGGATGGTGCGCGGTAATCCACTGGGCGTAAAAAATTGGAACTTGATTGAATCATTGATTATCCGACCATGTCCGCGGAAAAGTTCATAACCCGCAAGATTATAATACATCTTAATTGTCTCAGGTGTTGGCGGAGTGGTGACGGTGTTATAATATACTGACTGATAATACCTTTGCCATTTACTGGCATAAGCAGCACTGGCAAACATTTGGCAATTATTTACCTGAGCATAATTCCAGACGCGTTGTCCTGCGCGTAATGTATCTGGTTGCGAAACAATCTCATTATAGTAATTTGGAATTGCCGGCACGGTTGCCGGGTCACCGAATAAATGATACTTATTATTCGCATAGATGGCAACGATAAATGCCCGCCCAACTGTGCTTTCTGGCTGGCTAATGATTTTACCAAACAGGGCATTAGCAAAAGACAGATTAGAATTAGAGTCAGTTGCTTTGGTTGCGCCAATGGTAATGATTGAGCCGTCTTCTTTGCGCACCAGTTCTTCGGCAATTGACTCATATCGGGTATCGTCAAACCGGCCAACACCGCAACTACCAAAAAAGGCGATATTATATCTTTTCTCGGTATTGACCAATGGCAGATAAGTTATATCCAGTGCCTGTTCATGACAGAGACGATAACCAGCACCGTGGCCAAAAAATGCCCACAAACTAACACCCTTATTAAGTTCGGAAATCAATGTCTGACGCGCCAGTTGTTTATCATCACTGGCAACAAATGGGTATTCAGTTAAATAGACCTTAACCGGCTCAAAATGGCGAAACTTTGTCGGATTAGTAATGGCTAAATACTGCTCTAAGGCTTCACATTTCGCAACATGGTCAATAGTGTGCGGTGGCGATTGGCTAACAAACTCCCGATCAAGAATACCTTGCTTTTTCCATTCATCATCGGCTAAAAAGACAAACCGCTTATTCCAAAAACCAGCCGCGCTTCTTGAGTCATAACTCACTACCCGCTCATAAAACTTTCTGACTTCATTATGAGTTCGGGCAGTCACTCGTCCCAGCATCATATCCGGCGTTGAACCTGAGCCATCAAAATCTGAATACCAGGCATCTAATGCCAATGCATTAGCCGAATATACTTGATAATCAATATCATAGCCTTGTTCGTAAGCCGGCACGGCCGGAAATGTTGCCAGTTGCAAAATGTTACGATAGTCATAAGTGCCATCGCCTAATAACAGACCATAATACGGTTGACACTTCTTAAATAACCGTTTGATTGCTCCGGGCTCTTCAATGCCGAACGTAAAATTATCATAGATTTGCGTTAATGGCAGTGCTTTGACTTTTGCCTGCGGTAGACCGGCAATATTATTTTGGCGATAATTCTCTAATAATAACACGCTGGGATAGAGTTCATCAGCAACAACGATAAAATAATTGGTATTCAGATAATCAGTAATCTGGCCTACTTGTCTGGGCTCAATACTCAATACCCGCCGGGCTTTACTTTCATCAGTCACATAAAAATAACTGGTCTCGGCAATTGCCAGACCAACAATAATCGTATCACTTTTGGTAATAAAATTAACTACCCTTTTCGGCTCGTGATAATTTGAGACCTCGAGCACAATTGGCTTATTGCCAATCTTTCGTAAAACCATACTTTGGTCACCGGGCAAGAGATAAAAATCGAGCGCGGTCTGGTCAGTTGCTAACTCTAACTTTTGCCGGTAGCGAATTTGAAGATAATCTAAATAGACATTCTGCTCCGGGTTATTATACAAAGTAAAACTTAACATATTGGTCGCACTGGCTGGTAATCGGCGATTGATTTGAAAATAAAACGGTGTTGGGTTTGAAGATGCCCCGGGAAAATAGAACGAGTCAAGCATAATATCATTTACGGCTACTTTTAACCAGTTGGCATAGGTTTGACCATAAAATCGGCCGGCAATTGTATAGATTGACTCGGCATTTAGTATCGGCAAAGAGAGATTAAAGGTCTGGCTTGAAACATTTACCGGTTTAGCAAAAAGTTCCCAGAGCCATAATAACCCGCTTCGCGCCGGACAATCCCGGTCCTGCTCAATGTGCTGAAAATTCTCTGCTGAATAAACCCGATTAGGAAAATCTCCAGAAACAATTGTCGCCATTCTTTGACCAAAGCCGGCATTACTACCAAAACCCCAGGTCAACCAATAATAATTATACAAGGTAAACGGATTATTATAAAAACTCCTCCGATGCGCATCATATCTTGATGGCGAAACACCATAAAACAAGATGTAGTCATTTTGATTAAAGGTGCTGTCCTGTTCGCCACTAATATAAATCGGAATCTCGCACATCGTATCGGGATAATGCTCGTTTGAAATCCAATTGCCGATATTAAATAGCCGAATCGTTCTCGGGTCAATAAACCTGATCGGTATTCCAGCGCGTTGTAGTTCATCATAAGTAATTTTATAAACCCCAGTGGACTCAATCTTAATCTTATACCAATTCACAAACCCTTGTGGGAATTTACTATAGCCACTTTCCAAAAACTCAAAATTTGACGGCGATTTCCAGTTTTTAGCAATCTCGCCATTCAATAAAACCTGGGGAATAATGTTATCAAAATAATCTGGTCGCAAATCATCTTCAGCCGCTTGAGAAAACCGCACGCTAATATCAATCTCAAGATTGATAATTGCCTGACTGGATAACTGCGAATATTGGACCGGATAAATCTTTAAGCGTGCCACCCGAACATTGCGGATATAACTAATCTCCTTAACCTGACAGATCTCGGCAGGATAGATATCGCCGAAATCTTGCTGTGAAAAATAATATTTTGGCTCACTATCCCAGGACCGATAAGGCACTGGCGCTAGTTTAATCGGCTCAATCTTTTTAACCCTAATCGGCGTTGCCACAACCGAGATATTGCCATTTTGCGGAATACCAATCAGCACCTCTTTACTCGGTAAATCCAAACTACCAATATCTTCATTGTGCGCCAAGCCCGGGATATTAAAAGTTGTGTAGCGGTGATTATCAATAACGACCTCAACTGGTTCAATCTCATCTTCATCAATAGCATATCTAAAAACAATCCCATTATTATCCGCAAACCCAATACTAATCTCGCTGGTCTTTATCTTTGGCGGTTCAACTGATTGAATATCAGTGGCAAAATATTGGATTGACAATAAAATCAAAAAGATGGAATACATGCTTTAATTTTAACTACTTAATAACTAATGTCAAGCCAAATAAAGCCATTTTAACAACCGCCACTGGATAACATCAAAATAAAATCCTTAGCCTTAGGACACGAGCACAAAATTGGCTTGCCTGGGCCAAAAGAATAAAATACCCGGCTTGACTTAGAGAGCCGCTACCAACCATGCCTGATTATAAACCAAAATGGCAAATCTAACCAAAACCATAATACCATCAACCTCGCCAAAACAAAAGCCAACCAACCTACCCAAACAAACCAATAGCCAAAACATTACCATAACCCCCAAAATCGAGCCAACGATAACATTTAGAACATCAAACAGTTATAAAACCAGTAACAAAACCACTTAATTTTGTTGAAAAAAAATAAAAGTTTAGTGCAACCTTTTTGCCTCGAAAAGAGTCTATATAAATATACTAACTTTTGTTTAACTACTTATTTTTAGGGGGAGGGGAAAATAAGTTGGGCTGTTTTGGGGGTGGGGGTTAAGCAATTGTTAGTAGAGCAAGAGAAAGGAAAAGATATGATAAAGCAAGTTAGTAAACAAAGAGAAAAGAAAGGAGGTGAAGATGTATCGTAGTTTGACGATAGCTGAACTTTTGGCAATGGCGAAACAGAACGATGAGTCGGCGATTACTGAAATCTATGTGCGCTACCGTCCCCTATTATTCAATCAGGCAATCAAAATCCTAAAAAATTTCCACGATGCTGAAGATGCGGTTTTAGAGACCTTTACTAAATTTCTTGACCACAAAGACACCATCAACATTGGACCATTAGAATGGCTATTAAGTACAACCCGCAATGTCTGCTTTGATATCTTAAAGGACAAGCACTATTCCTATTCAGCCACCGATTACCTTTCAGCCAATGACAATCAATTTCAGTCAACAATCGATAATAGCAATCTCAACTATTATCAAGACCCAGAAATCAATTATCAGCAATTAAAAAATAAACATCAGATTATTAAGATATTAAACAAATTACCGACACGCTATTCTTATGTGCTATTATTACACGATTATCAGGGCTATAGTTGTCCTGAGATTGCCAAGCAATTAGGCAAGTCAACTAATGCGATTAAATCGATACTATATCGGGCAAGACAAAAATTCCGTGCGATCTCGTTAAAGATTTCGCCCTGGCTCAACCAAAAATATGGCGCGCAGTGTCGTAAAACCAGTAAATAAAATAAAAAATTGCTCTTTG
>JBDRUR010000063.1:0-7968 GCA_039801485.1 Caldifarciminota bacterium | reverse complement strand
TTGACGAAAGAAGGTGATATTGATGAGTAGAATCGATAACTGGGATAAACACTTCTCTCTTCACTGCCCAAAGCGCTTACTGAAACTTAAACCACTGATGCGCAAACGACTTGCCGAAGAGTTTCAGGCACTGGAAATGCTGGAAAATGAAGTGAAAAAGATTATGGGCAAGAGTGGTCTACCAACCTGGCAAAATGTGGCCTATCTTAATTTCGCTCGCCAAATCTATGGGCTAAGAAAACGCTATACCGAAGGCGCACTGCAACGGGAAATCAACATTCGGCTCGCGATGGCGCAACAAAAAATGCTTAAAAAATCGCTCCTGAAAGAGATACTAAAGGTCGTGCTTTCGCTACCAATGCCAAAACACGATAACTGAAATGTTATGCCATTACTAATTTCGGTCTTGCCGGCTAAAGATATTCGCCATTATCCCGTTTGGTTAAAATGACCAAAATGAAAAAATACAGATGAAATACACAATCACGATTAATCAACACGCAGTCTTTATCAATGGTCTTATCAACAAAACTGACCTGATTGATTGGGCGATTGTTGACTACTTAAAAGACTTTGCGCTCTACAAAAAAGCAAAGAAAATCGTCCATAATAACGAGGAATACATCTGGCTAAACTACAATCACCTGATGTTAAATCTGCCGCTTGCGGGTATAAGGTATAAGTCAAAAGTCGCATTGCGGATTGGCAAACTACGAAGATTAGGATTAATCAAAACAGTAAAAGCCAAAGACAATACGCTTTACTATACATTTACTGATAAACTGATTGATATTTGCTTTGCCAAACAATCGGATATTGACCGGCTAAAGAAGCTAAACACTACACCATTTGGTCAAAGCGACAATACCTCTCAATCTCTTGCTCAATCTGCAACCGACCCTGTTACCAAATCGAGAACAGACCCTGTTACCAAATTAGTAACAGACCCTGTTACCAATACGATAACAGCACAATATTATACAAAGATTACAATATTAAACAAAGATTACAAGGAAAAGAAAAATATTAATTTTTTTAATGAAAAATAAAAAAAAGAAAGGACTTAAATATGAAGACTATAAATATTCAGTCGCAATTAAGAAAAGACCGGGCTGGCGTTTATTCACTTAAGTGTAATATCTGGCAAGTGCTTGATAAGATCCGGCAAAGCCAGCTGTATGCCGAAAAGAAAAAAACAAGGAGTAACGATCAGATTTTGTGTCGAGCATGGAATGACAAAAGAAGCAGAGATTGCCAAGGTTGCCTTCAGCAACTGCGCAATGACATCCTCTCAATTTGTCATTGCGAGGCAAAGCCGAACCAATCTCAGGTATCAGGGTTTTGTCGAAATGTGGGTAGAAATCAATACGAAATGTCCAGCAAATATAACCGAAATCAGCCCGTTATTGCACAATAAATTTTATTTTGGATTTATTACCCAAACATTCATAACTAATAAAATAGATACCCGGACATATATCTTGTTCTTGATTGTCAACTTCTATTGAATAGTATCCTGCGCGATGATATTCATTCGAAATTGTCTTAATTAGTTGGCCCGAGGCATTATATAGTTTTAGGGTGACAAAACCAGTTTTGGGAACGAAGTAATTTATTGTTGCCTTTCTTGAGCACGGATTGGGCGCAATCTGAATTGGCGTAATCAAAGATAAATCATTAATTGGCGTAGTCACTTGAATATTTGTCCCGATATTGCTTTCATCCTCTTCAGTTGATGAGATGTATTTGAGAAAATAGCTGGTATTATTGCCTTTTAATAACCAAATAGCATTATTAGCATATGCTAAACTTGCCCCAGACTTAGGAACTGATTTTTTGTCATTGAAGCGTGGGATTGTACATAACGGTATCCAATTACCATTTTGGTACATCCAAAAATCTTGTTTACCGCCACCTTTGATTGCATAAATTACTGAACCATTGGAAACTATTGCGCCACCGCTTTTTACTTTAGTATTTTTGTTCAATTGCGGATGGGTTAATGGTATTGGCCTGCGTTCTGACCAGGTGTTGGTAGTCACATTATACGCGTAGAAGTAATTATCTTTGCCACTACCTTTCAGAGCATAGATTGTGTCAAAAAGCACGGCTAAACAACTGCCATCTTTAAATGGTTTATTATCAGGTGTAAACAAAGTCTTAGCTAATACATCCCATTGGTTAGTAGCTGGCGTGTAACAGAAGAAATTATCGCAATCATATTTTTGCCCACCGGCCAAAAGATATACTTTACCATTGTAGAATGTAATTGAGGTCCCGGCTTTTAATCCTTTTAGGGAAATTGGTAAAAAGTTCTTAAATGTCCACTTATTCTGATTGATATTATAAGCCCAAAATTCCAAGGTGCCATTACCTTTGGTTGCATATATAATTGAATCACCATCATAACACAGTGCTGCTCCTTTACCTATTTTTCTCTTATTGATATCCGCTAAATAAGGTTTAGTTGTAAATGGGATTGATTCTTTTCTTATCCAGGTATCCCGGCTAATATCATACTGATAAAACTCGTTAGATTTATTGCCACGAAATGCATAAATCACACTATCATTAACACTGACTAAAGCGCCGCCATCTTTGACATATTTTCCCGGCACTAAACTCGGCATTCCTGCCCGACTCACCCAATCGAGCTGAATAGTGAATATCCAATCTTGGGAGAAATCCGACCAATTACCGGCAATATCTTTTGCTCGAACCTTCCAACTATAATTCCCGCGGTTTAATAAAATAGTATATGTCGTATCATAAAGGATGGTATCCTTAATATTAGTTATTACCAGATTATATGCAATTTGACGCCCGTTGTTCATCTTTACTAAACGACAAGTATTAGTAGTTTTTTCTTTAGATTTTTCATTAGTTTTGACTGTGCTATCAAATGTTGAATGCCAGACAAAATGCACTGTCCGGGACGCGATCACCGCATTATTTGCTGGTTCAATTAAAATTGGGACCAATGGCGGTGTTAAATCAATAATAATAACGCGCTCCTGACTAAAACTACTCCAATTACCTGCCAGGTCGCGTGCACTTACTTTCCAGTAATAAGGTCCTTCGGCTAAGACGGTATCAAGAGTTAAAATAGTATCGTTAGTAAAGATGTTTCTTAATTCCTGACTTACTGAACGCAAAATAAAGTTATACATCACCGCATCCGATACCCGATGCCAAATAAATGGTGGTAATGTGTTTGTAATAATACTATCTGACGGCGTAATTATCGCCGGCACTTGTGGCTCTTCAGTATCAATCGTAAATGACCAGACCTCACTAAAGGGGTCTTCAGGTAGTGGTAAGGTTGCCTTTACTCGCCAAAAATATCTGCCATCAATTAAATAGTCGTCTTCAGGAACTTGCCAATTGGTCTGATTGGTCAATTCATCAAAAATTATTGAACTGAATAATGAATCACTTGCCACCTGCAGTCGATATTGAGAAACTGCTGGCACGCTTTCCCAACTAAATAATGGTGTGCTATCATTTATCGCCAGATTGTTCAGCGGATAAATAAGTGTTAATGGCACTGGTAATACTTCAAAATCTTTATTCATCCACGACCTATTTCGTAAATTCAAATCCATCAGACTATTTAGCGAGGTAATCTCAGTTTTGAATAGATACTTACCTTCATTCATTAATTGACAAAAATCAAAATAAATTTCCAGTTCTGATTTACCCTCACCTGGGACTGATAAAGTATCGCAGTCATTATATACCAAGGTTGGCGCGGCATAATTTAAAGATATCTCATCTAAATATAATACCCCTTGGTTTAACCCCTTATTAACAAATGCTATGTAAACATTTTGTCCGCTATATCCAGCCAGCGAAATGACTCGCTCATTGTAATTGGTATTTTGAACCCCAAAGGCATCAAGAAGTTCGGTAAAGTTACTTATCGCATTACCGCCAGTCGCAAGTAATACTTCCAAGGAATCATTGCCAGCACCGTCAGTCCGATACCAGAAACGCAACTCGCCATTTTCCGGGACGGTTATTAATGGCGTAATCAACCAGTCATCGTTTCTTAACCCAGGTAATTCGCTAGCACAAATCGCGCTTGCCAAACCAACATAAGGAGCAACTGTGCTCCGTTTCCAATGTTCACCACCACCGTCGTTATTATAAACCGTCCAACCTATCGGTGGGAAAACGGTTGTTTCAAAACCTTCATAATAACCCTGGGGTTTGGTCCAAATTTCGGCATTTACCATTAACGAACAACTGGTCCCACTATTATTGAGAATGGTAATTTGTGGTTGGAAAACAACTCGTTTTCTTTCAATTGATTGCGGTCTTGATATTTGACTAACCATAATATCTGCCCAAGGGACTACCGCAACGCTGTCGATAAAGATATTGTTGCCATGAGCACTATATCCATGAAAAGCAATGAGAATAATGCTATCAACATAATCATTCAATGTTATAATGTGTCTTTGCCAGCCATTACTTGGATAATAACGATTAAACTTCTCGATTCGCTGCCAATTGTTACCAAAATCAGTTGAAACTTCGACTACCAAACTGTCGTTACTACTACCTGCGGTATTGTGGTACATATAAAAGATTAATTTTGCTTGAGGAACACCACATAAGCTTACTGGTGGTGTTATCAATCGCGCATGGGCATTTGTCGGAGCATTATAGGAATTATACTGTGCTTGGGCAAGTCCATGATAAGGTGTTTGGGTCGGATTACTACCTGATAACACTCGTGACCAATTTGTCCCACCAGTAACGATTACTTTCTGCTGCCAACCAAAAGGTGGAAATTCGGTATTTTCAAATGATTCACCAAATGGTAAAGTTAATGGTGATAATGTCGTTTGGATAACTGATGGTCCAAAATTAGTTTCAATATTATCTTCATTCCTTGCCTTGACATCAACCCGATAAATGGTATTTGGTAATAAACCAATAGCCACCGTGCCGTTAACACCACCGAATTCACTGAATGTTGCCCAAACGGTGTCATTGCTTAAAACGCCACTGGGATGTAAATATCTCACTGATTTTGTTTCATCAATGACTCTTACTAAGAACTTGGTACTCGGTGGGTTGGAACCAACCGATAAATATATTTTCATACTTAAATAACTGACATTGGAAATTGATGGCAATTGCGGAGTTTCGGCTAAAGTGATACTATCCTCCATAATCGGGTCAGTTTCGCCCCAAAAATTATAAGCGGAAATCTGCCAATAATAATGAGTATTTGGGAACAAATTAATTGCGGTATAGGTTGTTTCATTTGCTGGCACCGAATCAATAATTGGAAACTCACCATTGGGATTAGTATCGCATCTAATATAAAAACCTGCTTCATCAATAGAATTGTCTTGCCATATTAATTTGGTAGTATTGTGAGTTATTTCAGTTAAGCGTAGATTTGATGGCACTTGAGGTAATGTCACGGTTGTAAAGCACCAAATATTTGACGCAGTCTGCCCTTTATTTTTATCATTAGGGTTAGTATCATTCAGTGCCACCACTTGCCAGTAATAAGTTGTAGTTTGTTTTAGTCTTGAATAACTATAAACAGTATCAGTGGTTAAAGAGCTTACTTTTCTTTGCGGTGGAAATAGCGTATCTAAATAGACATCGTAATATTCAGCCAAATTTGCTTTGTGCCAAACTAACTGACCGTTTAACCGCACCCAGGTGGCATTACTATCAGGACTAATCAAAGTAAATGTGCTTGGCGGATTGGGGGTATATTCATCAGCACCGATGTCCGGATGGCTTGGATGCCGAGGTTGATTATCAAAATCATTAGTAACTTCGGAAATTGAGACACCTTTACGGTCAACATTGATTGAATTTGGATTTATATGTAAGTCCACGGTATTTTGAAAATTGGGATCAAGCGAAATGCTGTTAAAATCTCGTAACGATGCCGATTGCCAATTGGCTAAAGTTGTGCAGATGCCGTTCCAATAACCAATAAACTGACCATTATTACCGGGAGTGGTAACATATAAATCATTATAATTGGAACTAAATCCACTTGATATATCGGCACAATAAATTGCATAGTGCTTGCCGTTTCCAGATATTTGACTGCGGTTATTGAAAATAATGTTATTTTTAACATTCATAATTGATGGTGACGGATACCCACGGTGGAGACCATACGAATTATAGTTAGCAGTTAAATTGTTACCACCAATGTAAATTGAATTATAGAAAATGTCAAAACGATTGGCAGCACCTGATGCTTCACTAATACCATAGATTGTTGCGCCAACATGGGTGGTTAAAGCATCAAAACTGATAAAATTATTGGCAATAATTGTTTTTACGGTCGCCGAACCACCACTAAGTTGAATACCATAAAATGCCGGTGTCGGGTAGGAACTCAAAAAATCTCTGATTCTGTTTCGTAAAATCTTCGTCCCACCAACAGTTGCCGAACTAATAATTATCCCCCGAATGGCCTGGCTGGTTTGCTGCGATAATGAGTAAATTTCATTTTCAGCAATCACGGTGAAGTTAGAATTGCCAACCAACCATATCCCGTTCTCTTTGAAATCATAAATCTTACAACGAATAATTGAATCATAACAATTGTCATTAGGACTGCTGGCACCGTTGAAATATATTGCACTCATCGGATAATTCGTACTCGGTCCAATAACACAGTCGCTAATCGAATTTCCGTTATTACCTCCCGAACTGCTGGATGCAAAGAAAATAGTTCCGGTTGTAGTATTGGCACTCTTTAGTATACACCTTCTAATTTGATTGTTCAATGCCCCGGAGATAAACCGAATTGCCGAACCGGTAGACGAAGTATTAATGATTATTAAACTGTCAATTATTAATTTTTTAATACTCTTTAAATCAAATATCGTCGTTGGATTTGAACCTTGAATTGTTGGCATTGTAATATTTGCTGGTTCAATCTTCAATTGCCAATCGCCGTTACGATACGCAACCGGCAGCGAACAAACTAATGGGAAAATCTCATTGGTTGTATAACTTTCGTCTACGAGTCGGAAAGTAACGTCGCTAATTATCACTGAGTTGTTCCAAGCCATTATTGCATCGGTTAATCGATTAAAATAGCCACCAATGCCAACAGTATAAAGTCCGCCCAATAATCCGTAAATTCTCTTTGACTTTACTAAAAAATCATCAGCCGGATACTGCTCGTTCGCTAAGGCAACCGAACATTTTACCATCAAGACACTTGGCACATTACATAAAAATTTATTACGAAATTCGTAATAAGTTACCGAATTGTACGGGAGATTTGTGAAACATGTTTCCAAGGCCGCATATTCAAATTTTGATATTGAATCCCAAACACGATAAAAGACTGGTATTGTATCTTGGGTTTTATAGCCGAGATTAGTAATTTTAATTTTTACAGTAATTGAATCGTCGGTTGTTGCTAAGGTGGGCAATAAGTACATTGAATCAAAGACGATATCATTATTGAACATCAACCTTTGTTCACATTCATAAATTGCCCGACTGGTACCGGTAGCAAAAACTATCTCCTCGGTAAGCGGAATACCGGCTGGTGGCCGGTGTTTATTAACATTGCCAACCGCAATGCCAAAAACCGTTCCGCCAAGTCTCGGTAAATATCTGCCACGCCAAAAAGTATCATCGGCAGTTACTTCTTGCCAAATTGTCACCGGATAAATATTATTAAGATTATTGACATCATTGCCAACCGCAATAATTTCATTGCCATTATGTAAATCGTAAATATTGCCAATGGTAATTTCACCAAATTGACCCCAAGGCAGTGATTGGAAATTCAATCGCAATCGCCACCAGTCATTATTTGCGTCAGTGTAGTATACAAAAAACTGACCCCATGTCTGATAATTATATCCATTATTAATGACAATTTCCGCCCCAGGTATATCTGACATAAAATCGCCGATTGCCATATCATAGAAATCAACATTCCCATAAGATGTAAAT
>JBDRUR010000062.1:0-8088 GCA_039801485.1 Caldifarciminota bacterium | reverse complement strand
TGAGCAATATCTGAAAAATATCATCTCCTCGGAATTTTTTAAGGGCATAAAAAATAAAAAATTCAAGATGGCAATTGATAGTTGTAACGGTGCCGCTGAAGAATCGGCAATTAAACTTGTTGAAATGTTAGGCGGAACCCCATATTCAATTTGTAAGGAAATAAATGGATTTCCACGGGCTCCAGAACCACGACCAGAAAATTTGAAAAGGTTATGTCAAATTGTCAAAAATAAAAAATTGGATTTGGGCATTGCCTTTGATCCTGATGGTGACCGATTTGCCTGTGTTGATGAATGGGGTGTACCTTTATCCGAAGAGTCAACATTATTAATTGCCTTGTTATATATATTAGAACAAAAAAAAGGTGCGGTAGTTGTTAATAATTCAACCACAATGGCAGTTGATGAAGTCTGTCAGCGATTTAATGTGCCGGTTTATCGTTCAGCAACCGGGGAAGCAAATGTTGTCCAAAAAATCCAGGAGGTCCAAGCAATTGTTGGTGGCGAAGGTAATGGTGGTGTGATTGTCCCAAGTATTAATTTAACTCGCGATGGTTTGGTTGCGACTGCCATTCTGATGAAACTTTTAGCCAAGAGAAATTGTCCGCTTTCATTAATTAGAAAAGAATTACCATTATATTTTATGGAGAAAACAACTGTCCGTAATTATCAACCAAATTGGCAAGATGTTATTTTGAAAAAATTTCGAGATGATAAATCCATAAAATTTGAAATGTTAGATGGATTAAAAGTTATTCATCCAAAATTTTGGGTATTAGTCCGAAAATCTAATACCGAACCAATCTTACGAATTATTGCCGAAAGTAAAAATAAAAATTTGACAAAGAGTTTAATTGCCTATATTATAGACGATATAGTAAAAAGTAGCATTTAAATAAAAATATGTGCGGCATTGTTGGGTATGTGGGCAATAAAAATATTAACGAGGTCATAATCAAAGGCTTGGAGCGATTGGAATATCGCGGATATGATTCTTGTGGAATCAGTGTCATTGCCCAAGATAAAATTCTGACTGTAAAAACCGAAGGACGGCTACAGAAATTAAAGACAATGTTGGCTTCTTCGCCGTTATTCGGGAATATTGGCATTGGACATACCCGGTGGGCAACGCATGGTGTGCCTAATGATATCAATGCTCACCCACAATTTGATTGTCAACAAAAGATTGCCGTTGTTCATAATGGTATTATTGAAAATTATCAGGTACTAAAACAATGGCTAATTGAGCGTGGTCATAAATTTGTTTCAGAAACTGACACCGAAGTAATTCCACATTTAATTGAAGAACATTATGAGGGTGATTTACTTTTGGCAATCCAACATTCCTTAAAACTATTAGAAGGCACTTATGGCTTAGCAATCATCTCGACTCATGAACCTAATAAGTTATTTGTTGCTCGCAAGGGTAGTCCATTAATTTTGGGTATCTGTGCTGATGGTGAATTTATTGTGGCATCAGATGCAACAGCGATTATTGATTTAACCAGAAAGGTAACTTATCTTGCTGATGGTGAGATTGTCGTAATTGAACCTAAAAACTACAAAGTCACCAATCTCGCCAATGAGAAAATTGAAAAAGAGATTGAAGATGTTTTATTAGATTTAGCCGAGATTGAAAAGGGTGGATTTGCGCATTTTATGTTAAAGGAAATCTTTGAACAACCTGAGACGATTAAAAATGCGCTTCGTGGTCGGATCATACCCGATAAAGGCATTGTCCGCTTAGGAGGCTTAGAAACGGAAATACGTTATGATAATAATAAGTGTAAGGCATCTGAGTTTTTGACCAATGTCGAACGGCTGATCTTTTCTGCTTGTGGCACATCTTGGCATTCGGCATTAATTGGTGAGTATCTGTTAGAGGCAATTGCCCGAATCCCAACCGAAGTTGAGTATGCTTCAGAACTTCGTTATCGGACGATGCTTACCACTCCCAAAACTGCTTTGTTTTTGATTAGTCAGTCTGGAGAAACTGCTGATACAATTGCCGTTTTGCGAAAAGCTAAAGATAATAAAATGGTTTGTTTTGGTATTGTCAATGTTGTTGGATCGACAATTGCGCGCGAAACCGACGCCGGTATTTATCTTCATGCCGGTTCAGAAATTGGCGTTGCTTCAACTAAGGCATTTACTTCTCAAGTTGTTGTCTTAACGCTCTTAAGTCTGTTCTTAGCTGAAAAACGTAATACAATTTCAACGACTGAACAATGTGCAATTATTAATGCCTTACAAGAGATTCCGCTAAAAGTTCAGGACATCTTAGCAAAGCAATCAGAGATAAAAAAGATTGCTGAACAGTATTATCAATTCAATAACTTTTTGTATTTGGGACGCGGGCTTAATTTCCCAGTCGCTTTAGAAGGTGCATTGAAACTAAAAGAAATCTCATATATCCACGCTGAAGGTTATCCGGCTGCGGAAATGAAGCACGGACCAATCGCCCTGATTGATAAAAATATGCCAGTAGTTGTGATTGCCACGGATACTGATGATTTAATTTATCAAAAAGTTATTAGTAATATTGAGGAAGTACGGGCACGTGGCGGTAATATCATTGCTATTGCCACTGAGGGGAATCAACAAATAAAAAAACTGGCACAAACTGTGATCTATGTGCCCAAAACTCGGGGTTATTTGACACCGATTTTGAATGTTATTCCGTTGCAACTTTTGGCATATCACATCGCGGTTATGCGTGGTTGTGATGTTGATAAGCCAAGACATCTGGCAAAAAGCGTTACGGTCGAGTAAAAAACATCCAATTTAAAATTTAAATGCCCAATCTTACACAATTGCTTAAAATCCAAAAGCAGCTTGCATCGAAAATTATCCTAAAAGATGAATTTAAGCGTATAAAATATATTGGCGGTGCTGATGTTAGTTTCGATGACCGGTTCGCTTATGGTTGTATTGTCGTCATGGATATGTCTTCTTTATCAATAATTGATTGCGCATTTGCCAAAAGAAAAATTGCTATTAATTATATCCCCACTTTTTTATCATTCCGAGAACAACCAGTAATATGTGCTGCTTATAAAAAATTAAAGATAAAAGCTGATATTTTATTGTGTGATGGCCAGGGTATTGCACATCCAAGAAGAGCGGGATTAGCATGTGCCTTAGGAGTTGTTTTGAATATTCCAACAATCGGGGTTGCAAAAACAAAGTTATGCGGTAAATTCAAAACAGTAAATTCAACTAAAAACAGTTATCAATATCTGTATTATCGTAATCAAAAAGTGGGGATTGTCTTAAGGACCCAGACCAATGTTAAACCAATCTTTATTTCACCTGGACATAAAATTAGCCTGCAGTCCGCAAAAGAAATTGTGCGGCGTTGCGTGACAAGTTATCGAATACCGGAGCCATTAAGGTTGGCGGATATTTATTCGAAGATTTTCAAGAGAGAAAAGCAAACATTAAATCCGGTTATTTCTTAGCTATTCAAATGAGTTTATTGGCAATGAGTAACTTGGTCAATTGATAAAATTGAGATGCTGAAAAACTTGTTGCTCGTTGATTCAAATCAAAATTGTTTTTGTGAGCGATTGCTAATAAAAGGGTTTTGGGAATTTTAAGGTTTAACGATAAATTGTTAACAATAGTCTTGCGTGGTTGTTTGAACGCTTTTTCGACAACGATTGAGAACTTTTTTAACTCAATGTCCGAAAATAGGGGTGACGGATATTTTCTAATGATTAATGCGGTTGATGTTATCGGCGGCGATGGCTTAAAGGCTGATGCTGGAATAGACAGCAATTTTTTCCGTTCAGTATAAAAATCATATAAAACAGTTAATGCACAATAATCATTGTTATTGGGTTTGGCTAAAAGTCGGTTGGCGAACTCTCGTTGGGTTGTAATCACTGCCATTTTCCAAACATTAATATGTGCTAATAACTTCAAAAAAATTTTTGACGATATTTGGTAAGGAATATTACCGATAATTTTAATGTTTTTAAATTCTCGCCAATTAATGGTTAAGATATCTTGGTTGATAATATTAATGTTTTGATATTGTTTGGTGTTTTCCTGTAACAATGGGATTAGGCGATTATCAATTTCGACCGCATAAACTTTGTTCGCTTGTTGGCATAGCCGAGTTGTTAGGATTCCAAACCCGGCGCCAATTTCTAAAACGATATCTTGATTAGTTAACGTTAGTGCCGAAACTAATCTGTCAGCAATTTTTTGAGAAATCAGAAAATATTGGCCTAAGGATTTCTTTGGTTTGAAGCTAAAAGGCAATTTTTTTAACTAATATTAAAAAGATTTTTGGCATTTTCGGTGGTAATCTTAGCAATCTCGGCTAAAGAAATATTTCTGATTTGGGCAATCATTTCCGCAACATATTTCACATATGCTGGTTCGTTACGTTTGCCACGCATCGGCACTGGTGCTAAATACGGTGCGTCGGTTTCAATTAAGATTCTTTGCTCATCGATTGTTTTGGCGATTGCTTTTAATTTCGGACTGTCATAAGTAATCGATCCGGAAAATGAGATGTAAAATCCTTGGTCAATCGCCCATTGTGCAAAGGTTTCATCGCCTGAATAACAATGTAAAACACCTTTGTAGTAATTGTGTTGTTTTAAGATTTCTTTGCTCTCGGGATAGGCGGCGCGGATATGGAGTATCATTGGTAAATCTAATTTTTGTGCTAAGTCAATCTGGGTATGAAATGCCTTTTCTTGGCTTAGGCGGTCAGAATAGTTGCGATAAAAATCTAAACCAGTTTCGCCGATTGCTTTGACCTTATGGTGCATCGCCATTTTGGTCAGTTGTTCAATATCATTATCACGCATCGTTTTGGCATCATGAGGATGAATGCCGATGCTACAATAAACATTTGGATATTTATTAGCAATTCTAATTGATGTCAGGGAGTCATCGATATCAAGACCGACGGTTAGAAGATATTGGACATTATTATCATTAGCGCGGTTAATAATTTCATCAAGATTGGCAGCATAAGCCCGGTCAGAAAGATGACAATGAGAATCAAATAGCACCATATATAACTTGAGTTAATCGGTGTTATTTATATTAAGTGACTGAACTACCGGGCTTAATATCTCGGTCAAGGGTAACTAACGAGATATTTTCACCATCAACCGCAGCTAAAAGCATGCCATAGGATTCAATGCCACGGATTTTTGCTTTTGCCAAATTGGCAACAATCACAATATTTTTGCCAATCAACGACTCGGGACTATAAGCAAGCCCGATACCGGCAACGATTTGTCTTTTTTCAGTGCCCAGATCAATATCCATTCTGATCAATTTATCAGTGCCGGTAACTTTTTCGGCATAAAGCACTTTAGCGACTTTCAACTCAATTTTCTTAAATTCATCAAATGTTATTTCCATTGTTTGCTCCTTTTCTTTTGGGCTTACTTCTGGTTGAGTGATATCAACTGTTTTCTTACCAAGTTTTTCAATTTGGGCAACAATTACTTTTTCATCAATTTTAGGGAAAAGAATCGATATTGGTCCTAAGCTGTCTTTGAATTTGGGATCTGTGGCTTCATCCCAGGTTTTTGATTGGACCTGAATCAATTTCTTTATTTTTTCAGCAGTAAACGGTAAAAACGGTTCTAAGGTTATTGCCAACGAAGCGATGATACGAGTACAAATATTGATGGTGGTATCGCATTTTTCTTGGTCGTGCTTAAAACTCTGCCAAGGTGCTTGATAATCAAAATAACGATTGCCAAAACTGGGTAAGGTCATTAACTTTTGAATGGCGTCTTTGATTTGAAAATTTTCAATTAATGTGCCAACCTGATTAGTAGTTTCTTCAATTTTGGCTAACGCTTCCTGGTCAAATTCGGTTAACTTGCGGGATTCGGGGATTTTATTATGATAATTTTTATTAATAAAAGTAACGACACGGTTAACAAAATTACCCAAAACATCGGCGAGTTCATTATTGTTTCTTGCAAGAAAGTCACGCCAGGCAAAGTCGACATCACGATTTTCTGGTAAATTTACTGCCAAGGCGTAACGCAATGGGTCGGGTTCAAACTCATTTAAATATTCGGGCAGCCAAACCGCCCAGTTTTCAGAAGTGGATAATTTCCGCCCTTCTAAATTTAGAAACTCATTAGCGGGTATTTCTGAAGGGAGGATATAATCACCGTGTGCAATGAGCATTGCTGGCCAGACAATTGCATGAAAGACAATGTTGTCTTTACCGATAAAATGGACCAGTTTAGTGTTATTGTTTAACCAGTATTCTTTCCACAAGTCCGGTTTGCCAATCTTTTCTGCCCACTCTTTGGTCGACGAGATATAACCGATTGGCGCATCAAACCAGACATATAAAACTTTATCTTGGGCTTCTTTCAAAGGAACTTTAACACCCCAAGTAAGGTCACGAGTTATTGCGCGGTCTTCTAATCCTTGAGCAAACCAACCTTCGCAAAACTTCTTAACATTATCCTTCCAATGTGTTTTCTCACTGATCCATTTTTCTAAGACCGCTTGAAACTGACTTAACTTAAAGAAGTAATGAGTTGTTTGCCGTTCTTCGGGTTTTTGCCCACAGGTTTTACATTTTGGTTCGATGAGATTAAACGGTTCTAACCACCGGCCACAACTTTCACACTGGTCACCGCGTGCCTGGGGATTTTGACAATAAGGACAAATACCAGTCACATAACGGTCAGCCAAAAACATCTGGCAGTTTGGGCAGAAAAACTGTGTGATTGTTTTAGGATAAATATAGCCCTTTTCATAAATCCTGAGAAAAAAGTCCTGAGCGGTTTGATGATGCATTGGCAAAGAAGTGCGCGAATAGTTATCAAAACTACAGCCGAACTTCTCAAACGATTCTTTGATCCGTTGATGATAACGGTCAACAATCACTTGCGGGCTCACCTTTTCTTTTTCAGCTGCTAAGGTAATTGGCACACCATGCTCATCTGAACCGCAGATATGAATGACATCCCGAGCTTTTAATCGCTGATAACGCACATAAATATCTGATGGCAAATAGGCACCAGCCAGATGACCCAAATGAATATCGCCATTTGCATAGGGGAGAGCACTGGTTACCAAAATTCTCATTTTATTTTTCCTTTTTATAATTTTATAATTTTACAACAATGGTAAATTATGCTATGAATATTAGAACTGTCAAGAATGGATTTTAATATTAAATTAAATAACTTTGAAGCGATTATTGGAAATTATCCATGGGCATTCTTTACCTGGGCTGCACCGACACCGCAAACATCTTGTGTTAATGCATGCCGATAGTATGTGTTAGCACAATAAAACTTTACCTTGTGTCACTGGGTTTATATTTTTTATAGCCGTACGTCTCGGTCTCACGTATTCAGTAATTCAATGAAATACACATTCGACTGTATAATAGGTGGTCATATTAACGATGTTTCATAGTACCTAATAATTTATTCAATAGATTATCAAAAAGATAACTAAATAGATTTTCAATCAGTCAGCGCAGACAGTCAAATTCCGCCAAAAGTTTATCAAATTTCAATAGCTTTAAAAACATTTTTTGTCTGTCATTCTAGTGCAAAGCAAGACAAAGTCGACTTATATCAAAATCTTCACTAAATTTCAATAAAATTTCCTGTCACCGTTGAAAACAGGTATGAGAGTTTCTCCAAATTTCAATCAATTTTCATGTTTCGTATCTCGGGTGTACGCCTCAAGTTTGAAGTTTCATAATACTAATATCCTAAGGATTGATGAACAAATTGGATCTTAAGAAAATCGAACAGTCATAATTGTCTCCAACTTAACTTCTAATCATAATTGAATTTTCTATTTTGGTTGTAAAATCGAGAATATTTCATTTAAACTTCTAATTTTCGTTGACCACTTGATTTGCGTTTTACGAGATAAACATACGGTATTGATTCCTAATTTTTGAGCAGGGGCCAAATCTACTAAAGGCTTATCTCCGATGACTAAAACCTCATCAGGTTGTATTTTTAATTTCTTCAATATAATTTTGTATGGTTTTTCGTTAGGTTTTTTTTCTTTTATATCTTCTCCGCATATTATTATATGGTCAAAATATTTTGTCAGCGA
>JBDRUR010000061.1:0-8222 GCA_039801485.1 Caldifarciminota bacterium | reverse complement strand
ATATCACTGGTTTTAAATATGCAATTCAACATAATTATGACTATTGTTTTGAAATGGATGCCGACTTTTCCCATAATCCTAATGACCTTCCTAGATTTATTAAACTAATCGATGATTACGATTTAATTATCGGCTCGCGTTATTGTGATGGCATCTCAGTTGTCAACTGGCCAATGAAACGACTCTTATTAAGTTATTTTGCCTGTCTATATGCGCGCATTGTTACCGGTTGTCCAATCAAAGATTTAACCGCTGGTTTTAAATGCTATAAAGTTTCATCATTAAAACAGATAAACCTCGATAAAATAAAATCTGACGGTTATGCTTTTCAGATCGAAATTGATTTTATGTTCTGGCGGAAAAAATTGCGAATCAAAGAAATTCCAATAATTTTTGTCGAACGTCGACTTGGCACTTCGAAAATGTCAAAACATATAATTTGGGAAGCCTTTTTTCTGGTTCTGAGGTTGAGATTAGAACGAATATTTAAGTTGGTCTGAAAAGAAATTAACTCCCATTTTTTTACACTACTTTTTTGTTAATCAGATTGCCAATGACTTGTGTTAACTGCTCAGTAAGTTTATAGACTGTGTCGTTATTTGACGGAACGATCGGCTTATCAATTATGAGGTGCTTCTTATCTCGAAAACTTCTGATAATTTTTTTTATATCCCAAGAGGGGTTTACTTCTTGATTTGTTTTAATCCCAATTGGCACAATTGGAACATTAGCCTTTAATGCTAAATAAGCCGGTCCTAAATGAAATTTTCTAATTTGACCCGGTTTCCGGTCACGATTAGGGAAAATACCTATGGGAATACCTTTCTTAATTAAACTAATCGCTTCTATTAATCCGGATTTTGTTCCTCGAAACATCCCAAAATATCTACGAAATGGGGTAAAAGGTAAAATCACCTTGCGATTAGTTAGAAAATATATCTTCTTATTATACTGCTTCAACCAAAAATAAAGCATTACCACTAACAAGATTGGATCATATGGACTCACATGATTAGCGCAAAGGATACATGGTGGCGATGGCAAATTCTCCACTCCTTGAACCGAACCAATTTGTGAATGAAAAAGATTTTTTGCAACTACTTCTAAACCGTAATATAACATTATCTAAATACAGATTAGAAAAAATGAATTATTGAAAAGAGTATAAGATTTAATTTACCACCGGTAGTGAGCGAATGCACGGTTGGCTTCTGCCATTTTATGTGTTTCTTCCTTCTTTTTGATTGCCCCACCTTGATTTTTAGCGGCATCAATCAATTCATTTGCTAATCGGTCAACCATGCGATATTCTGCTCGAGCCCGAGCAGCACGAATTATCCATTTTATTGCCAAGGTCTCTTGTCGATCCGGCGGCACTTCCATTGGTATTTGATAAGTAGCTCCACCGACTCGTCTTGGTCTAACTTCCAATACTGGTTTCACGTTATTTATCGCCCGCTGAAATAATGCAAACCCATCCTCTTTTGTCTTTTTTTCAATTAATTCAATTGTCTTATAGAATATCTTTTGGCCAACCGTCTTTTTCCCATCCCAAAACAGATTGTTGATAAATCGTGTCACTAAGACTGATTTATATTTAGGGTCAGGTTGCAATGGTCTCACTACTTTTTTATATTTCCGAGCCATAATTCTTTATCCTCCACTTGCCTGGGCTTTTGGTCGCTTAGCACCATAAAGCGACCGGCCTTGTCTTCGGTTCTCAACACCTGCTGTATCTAATACACCACGAATTACATGATATCTCACACCCGGTAGATCTTTGACCCTACCACCTCTCACCAAAACAATTGAGTGTTCTTGCAAATTATGTCCTTCTCCTGGAATATAAACGGTTACCTCATAGCCGGAAGACAATCGGACCTTACATACTTTTCTCAATGCTGAATTCGGTTTCTTAGGCGTCACGGTGTAGACTCGTGTGCAAACGCCGCGCTTCTGTGGATTACCGGCTAAAGCAGGTGCTTTTGAGATTTTCTTGACTTTTTTGCGACCTTTGCGGATTAACTGATTAATTGTAGGCATAAATTTATACTACCTCCTGTTCTTTTGCTTGTTCTTCACTTTCAATGACTTGTCGAATAAATCTTCTGAATCCTGTCCCAACCGGAACTAGTCGGCCTACAATGACATTTTCTTTTAAACCAACCAACCGGTCGGTTCTACCATGAATTGATGCTTCAGAAAGAATGCGTGTTGTCTCCTGAAACGACGCTGCTGATAAAAAGCTTTCAGTTAATAACGATGCCCGGGTAATACCTAACAGTATCGGATGATAATTTGCTGGACGAAGGTTCTCCTGAATTAACCTTTGGTTTTCTTCATAAACCCTTTGTCTTTCCACAATTTCGCCTTCAATAAAATTAGAATCGCCAGGGTCTTCGATTTTAACCTTTCGCAGCATTTGCCGGACAATGACCGAAATATGTTTATCATTAATTTTGACTTTTTGCAGCCGATAAACTGACTGTATTTGGTTGGTTAAAAACTCTTGAGCAGCAAGCCAACCTTTTACACGTAAAATATCGTGGGGATCTACCGGTCCTTCGCAAAGTTTATCCCCGGCTTTTACTGTCTGCCCATTAGTTACCAATAAATATTTACCATAAGGAATATCATACTCTTTAACACTACCGCCTTCGGAAGTTACTTTCACTTTTCTAATACCTCTAACTGGTTCGCCAATTTCAACCGTTCCGTCAATATCGGATATTACCGCGGCATCTTTAACAACCTTGGCTTCAAATAAATCAGCGACTTTTGGTAAACCACCCGTGATGTCTTTAGTTTTACCAAACTCTTGGAGCAATTTTGCCAAAACATCACCAGGTAAGACTAATGCATTATCTTCAACAATTAGATATGCACCTGATGGTAATGAATGTTTTTCAAGAATATTATCTTTTTCATCAACAATTAAAATATGAGGGTGTAATCTTCGTTCGCGGTCCTCGATAATAATTCTTTCAATTCGTTCGGTCCGCTCATCAATATCTTCTGATAAAGTAACACCTAATTTAATATCTTCAAATTTCACACGTCCCTTTTTGTTTGCAGTAATGTAAATTGAATACGGATCCCATTCAAATAATGTTGTACCAGCGGTAACACGCACATCATTCTCTACTCGTAATATTGCACATTTAGGGACACTAAACGGTAATACCCGTCCGTCACCGATTAACAATAATTTTCCACTACTTAGTGCTACTATTTCACCGTCACTACGGCGTGAAAGATTTAAATCTTCAAACTTTATTTTGCCATCAAATTTAGCAACCGCTTTTGTTTGTTCTCCGATTCTTGTGGCGATACCGCCAATGTGAAAAGTTTTTAATGTTAATTGAGTACCAGGTTCGCCGATTGATTGGGCAGCAATAACACCAACTGCTTCACCCAATTCAACTAATCTTCCGGTTGCCAAATTTCGACCATAACATTTTATACATAACCCATCTTTTGCCTCACATGTTAGAACCGAGCGCACTCGAACTGTTTCGATGCCTGAATTTTCAATTTCTTCAGCTAATTCATCGGTTATCTCTTCACCAGCGTGGACAATGATTTCGTTATTCAGCGGATTTTTTATATCATCTAAGGCAATCCTGCCGGCAATTCTTTCAGCGAGTGTTTCAATAACTTCACCACCTTCCCGCAGTGCCGAAACTTCCTGCCCTAATATTGTTCCGCAGTCCTCGGTAGTAATTATCACGCTTTGAGCAACATCGACTAATCGTCTAGTTAAATATCCGGCTTCAGCAGTTTTTAATGCGGTATCAGTAAGTCCTTTACGAGCACCATGTGTTGAAATAAAATACTCCCAAACTGAAACGCCCTCTTTGAATGAGCTCTTAATTGGTGTTTCAATAACTTCTTCTCGGGCAGTTCCACGTTGTGGTTTTGCCATTAGTCCGCGCATGCCGCCGATTTGTGATGCTTGAGTTCTTGAACCACGAGCACCAGAATCAATTAACATAAAAATTGGATTAAAACCATCTTGGTCTTTTTCTAACGTTGCCATCAGCGCTTCCTCGACTTCGGCAGTCGCCAATGTCCAAACATTAACTACTAAATTATATTTTTCACTTTCAGTTAAAAGCCCGCGATTATAATTATTATAAATTTTCTTTATTTCTGCGTCACTTCGTTTCAAAATTTCGTCTTTTTCTAAAGGAGTTACAACATCATCAACACCAATTGAGAGTCCTGATTTTGTTGCGATAGCAAATCCTAAATCTTTAATACTATCTAGCAAGTCTGTCATTATTTTGGTACCATGTATACGATAACAACGGTCAATTAACGCTACCAATTTATCCTTATTAATTGTTTCATTTACAAATCGCAACTCTTTGGGTAGAATTTCATTAAACAATACTCGCCCTGCCGATGTCTGATATTTCTTGTTTTCATATCTAAATTCAATTGGGTCATGAGTTTTAATTATACCTTTCTCTAACGCCATTTGCACTTCCATAAAATCGTCATAGACTTTAGTAATATTCATTTCTTTTTCTGACTCTTTACTTCTCATTTTTGTTAGATAATAAATACCAGCAACAATATCTTGTGACGGTGCAATTAAAGGTTTACCATGCGCAGGCGATAAAACATTATTAGTTGACAACATTAAAATTGCGGATTCTAAGACTGCCTCTGGTGTCAAAGGAACATGCACTGACATTGTATCGCCATCAAAATCAGCGTTAAATGGTGGACAAACCATTGGATGAATTCCGATTGCACGATGCTCAGAAAGTACCGGGAAAAATGCTTGAATCGATACTCGATGCAAGGTTGGTGCCCGATTTAATAATACCGGATGTTCTTTAGTAACTTCTTCTAAAACTTCCCAAACCTCCGGTGTTTCTTGTTTATATAAAATTTTCGCACTTCTTTCACCTTCAGCAATACTTTTCTCTTCCAATTTTCGAATGATGATTGGTTTAAATAACTCAAGCGCCATCTCTTTCGGAAGACTACATTGAGATAATTTTAAGTTCGGGTCGACAACAATCACTGAACGTCCGGAATAATCGACCCGCTTGCCTAATAAATTATGTCGGAAACGTCCTTGTTTTCCACGAAGAATTTCACATAAAGACTTAAGCGGACGATTAGCTTTGCCACGGATTGGACGGGTTCGTTTTTCATTATTAAACAACGCGTCGACCGCATCCTGTAGCATCCGTTTTTCATTTTTCAATATTATCTCAGGTGTTTTAATACTCAAGAGGTGTTTCAAACGATTATTTCGAACAATTACGCGTTTATATAAATCATTCAAATCCGAAGTTACATACCGTCCACCATCTAACGGAACCAATGGCCGCAAATCTGGTGGAATTACTGGCAAAACATCGAGAATCATCCATTCCGGTTTAGCTCCAGAAGTACGAAAAGCTTCTACAACGCGTAATCTCCGTAAAAGTGAAAATCGACGTGAAGTCTCTAGTTTGATTTTTGCACGTAACTCAGCAGCCAGATCTTCTAAATCTAATCGTGAGAGAATATGTTTTAATGCGGCTGCGCCGGTATCAGCAACAAAACCTTCATACACGTTTTTTACTTTTGTATATTCTTCTTCTGAAATCAATTCGTTATTCCGGTATGGTGAATTTCCCTTTTCTAGTACCACATATGTTTCATAGTTAATGATACTTTCGACTTCATTAGATGAAAACCCTAAAATCAATGCGATTTTTGATGGCGGAACTTGATAGAAAATTGTATTTGCTACGGGTATTACGAGGTTAATATGTCCCATACGTTCACGACGAACTGCTGAAGTCGTAACTTCAACACCGCACCGGTCGCAGACGATGCCTTTATAACGAATTTTCTTATATTTTCCGCAACTACATTCGTAATCGTTTACTGGTCCAAAAATTCGTTCGCAGAAAAGACCATCTCTTTCTGGTTTTTGTGTCCGATAATTAATGGTCTCGGCCTTCGTGACTTCACCATAAGACCATTTGCGAATTGTTTCTGGCGAAGCGATTCTTAATTTCAATGCATCAAAATCTAAAAAATCTTTTTCTGCCATATATTATATAATTATTATATAATTATACGTTAATAAATTTTAGTTTCATTTTTGTTCTTTTTCTGGGATTAATTCTAGTCCTAAACCCGCTAATTCTTTAACTAAAACAGAAAATGAAGCTGGAATTTTTGCTGCTGGAGGGTTTTCGCCGCGTATCAACGCATTGTAAAGAGCACTACGTCCTTCAACATCATCAGATTTAATTGTTAACATCTCTTGTAAGGCATTGGCCGCTCCGTATGCTTCTAATGCCCAAACTTCCATCTCGCCAAAACGTTGCCCGCCAAATTGAGCTTTACCTCCCAGGGGTTGCTGAGTTATTAGCGAATAATGACCGGTTGATCGTGCATGGATTTTATCGTCGACCATGTGAATTAATTTCATCATATAGATATAACCAACAACGACTTCTTTATCAAAAGGCTCACCGGTCCTACCATCATAAACTTTCGTTTTGCCATTTTCAGGTAGACCGGCTTTCTTGAGTTCACTTTTTATCTCTTCAATTGTTGCACCTTCAAATACCGGACAGATTGCTTGATAACCTAAAGTTTTTGCCGCCCATCCCAGATGTGTTTCTAAAATTTGACCGATATTCATTCGTGACGGCACGCCCAAAGGGTTTAGAACAATCTCGACTGGAGTACCATCTTCTAAATATGGCATATCTTCTCTTGGTAAAATTTTACTGACAACGCCTTTATTACCATGTCTGCCTGCCATTTTATCACCCACCGAAATTTTTCTTTTTTGGGCAATGAATATTCTAATTTGTTTTAAAACCCCCTGTGGTAATTCATCTCCTCGCTCAATGCGTTCTATTTCGTCTTTTTCGTTTTTTTCCAATGTTTTAATGATATTTTCGTACTCATCTAAGGTATCTAAAATTTCCTTTTGTTTCTCTGGGTTTTTTATTATATTTTTTATATTCTTAATTTTAAGAACCTCAATTCTGTCTAATATTTCATTGGTAAATATCTCATGGTTTTTGATAATAACTCTATTCTTTATATCTTTTACATCAATATTTGCCCGTTCATTTAATAGTAGTGATTTAATTTTGAATTCAGCTGCTTCAGCAAAAAATGCTTTTCTTTCTTTATATTGGTTCTTAATTTGTTCTTTTCTTTCCTGTTCAATCTGTCGGCATAATGGGTCATTAAAATGACGTGTCAGAATTTTCCTATCAATGACTACCCCCGAAACACCTGGCTCAACCCGTAAGGAAGTATCACGAACATTGGCGGCTTTTTCACCAAAAATTGCGCGCAGCAATCGTTCTTCAGGTGTAAATTCAGTTTCGCCCTTAGGAGTAATTCTTCCAACTAAAATATCGCCTGGTCCAACTTTTGCTCCAACTCGAATTATTCCGAATTCGTCAAGCGACGCCAGCTCTTCTTCAGTAACACCAGGAATATCTCGAGTAATTTCTTCAGCCCCGAGTTTAGTATCACGTGCCTCTATTTCAAAATCCAATATTTGTATCGATGTATAAGTATCGTTTTTAATTAAATCTTCAGAAATCACAATTGCATCTTCATAATTATAACCATACCACGGTATGAAAGCCACAAGCACATTTCTCCCTAATGCTAGTTGCCCAGAATCGGTTGCTGGACCATCGGCCAACAGATCACCTTTTTTAACTTTCTCTTTTAGCTTAACAATCGGCCGCTGAGATAAGCATGTATATTGATTGGATTTATTAAATTTTTTCAATTTAAATTCTTTAAGCCCAGAAGCAGTGCTAAGCAATATCCTTTCTGCATCAACTTTAACAACTTCGCCGTTTTCTGGTGCAGTGATAACCGTTCCTGAGGCAATTGCAAATTTTGCTTCGACACCCGTCGCCACCAATGGTTTTTCTGGCTGTAATAATGGAACCGCTTGCCTTTGCATATTAGCACCCATTAACGCCCGGTCAGCATCATCATGCTCTAAAAACGGTATCATAATTGTTGAAGGAGCAAATAGCTGCTTTGGCGTGACATCCATATAATCAACTTTATCTGGTGAAACTGTTACAATATCACCTTGCTTGCGACAGACAATTTCTTTAGCTTTAAACCTTCTTTGTTCATCCAACGGTGAATTAGCCTGAGCAATATAAAAATCACCTTCTTGTTCCGGATTCAGATACTCAATTTTTCTTGTAACA
>JBDRUR010000060.1:0-8515 GCA_039801485.1 Caldifarciminota bacterium | reverse complement strand
TTTTATTTCGGCATTTTGTGGCAAAGGTTTTATAAACTTAACTTCACCGGTTAAATAATTGATTTCATAATCCTCTTTACTTAATAATTGGCCATTAACATATACTTTTTCCGAACCTTCTTCAATATCAAATTGTCCTAGACTGATACTTCCCTTAGCAGTAGAATAATTTACAACAATTAAATATTTTCGGCCTTCATTAGGTAATAGATTATCTTTCCGGTAAATTATTGGGTCGATTTCTGATAAATCAGGATGGGCAAAAGGGAATTGATATGGGAAAACAATATAGCCTTTGGAAGCGTCGAATTCCGGCCATTCAATTTTACCATTATTATCCGGGTCCAGTCCGAGAATTTGTAAGAATGTTTGTCCACTTTTCGGACCGGCATCCTCAATTTCAGGATAATACATTGGTTCAACATTTGCCTTATAGCGAAGAATTTTTATATCTTGAATTCTTGCATCTTTGGCGCCAAGTGAATAAATATTTTTCAGTTCATAATTCCAACACATTGATAATGTATCCGGATAACGAGGTTTAATCATCTTAAGCACTAAAATTGGCATTGTATCGCTATACAGAAACATCCTTTTACCAACGGTATCGTTGTTTATTACATAACTAATGCCGATACCCCAATTTGACGGTATTGGCGCACTTTTTACAAATTCAATTATATTACTTTCTTCATGAAAGATATAATCTTCACCCCTTACCTTTAAAACATATCGGCCAGAGTCGCGGTCATATCGATAAGCGGTTGACTCGGTGGGGTTCCACCATTTGACCGTCGAAATTGCAATTTCAGCATTGGGGTTGTTAATATTACCATCGTTAATGTAAACTTTTAAATCAGTGATTCGTCCGGTAACAGTTTCACCAATCCAGAAAAATGTTCTTCGTAAGAATTCTGAGTCATAAATAGTATCGGACACAATTCTTGTTTGGCCACGGAATTCCTTCGTTTCACCTTGAGATTCTTCTCGGGAGGCGATTGCGTATAAATCGACGGCGCCTAATTTTGCTTTACTAGTAATTCCAAATAAACCGCTACGAGCAGGTAAATCGCCAGTATAAGCAGTACCCGGAATGGCTAATCGTGTATCACCAAATTCAAGTGATTGTAAAATATCATCTTCGGTACCAGTATATGTTAACTTAATTTTATTTTTACCTAACTGCTCGCGTTCAGAATCATGGTCAATAATGACTTTAGTTCTTTCGCCAATTGTGCCTTCAAGGTTCACTCTTAAAACTTGGTCCATTTTTAATTCGGGTAGAAGCCGAGGCGAAGTTGCAGTTTGTGTAAAACCAGAAGTAAAAGTTTGTCTTCCGCCAAAAGTGATTTTATCGCTTCCGGAGATGTTAATCCGACTTCCTTCACCAATTAATGGTATTCTTGGTAGTTCAACATCTGGTATTAAACCCATCCGGTCAAAGACAACATCGGTAGCTGTCGCTGTTGATGTGCTAGTTGTTTTTCTGATATTTTTTATACCATTGGCGGTCGACATTAAAAAATGGTCAGCCAATGATAATACTTTATCAATTCCGATAAAGATAGAGTCTTGCCATAATTCATAATAAACGCGATTAGTATTATAATCATAACGTTCTCTAATTTGATAAGGATTAATTATCCAATAACTGCTATTGAATGAGTAGGTGATTGAATCAGCAGTATAGCCAACGGCAAATTTTATTAATACTATATTTACTAATAGGATAATTTTTTGTTTCATTTCAAATTATTTTATTTCCGCAAATTGTCTTGCTAATTTTGTTGGCGATAATCCGTACCGATCAAGTAACTCATTTCGGTTTCCTTGTTCAATAAATTCATCGGGCAACCCAATTCGAACAACTCGATTGCTGAGATTTTTATTTTCAAGAAATTCAATAATTGCTGAGCCAAACCCGCCGGTTAGAGTGTTTTCTTCCACAGTGATGATTATATCGTCGGGTCTAATTAATTTCAATAATAAGTTTTCATCCAATGGTTTTATGAATCGCACATTAACAAGGATGAAATTATTAAGATTTTCTTTTCGCTGTTTAATTAATTTTATAGCCTCAAAAGCGGGGATAACCATTGACCCAATCGCTAAAATAATTTTCCGCATCTTAATCTTATTATTTTCATCACCATTATAGATAATTTCGGCTTTGCCAATTTGGATGTCGGAATATTGTTTGGTCAGTTCGTTTAAATTATCGCCATTAGTTTCACCCTTAGGATATCGGATCGTAAATGGGCGATTAGATTTCAAAGCAGTTTTTAGCATCGCAACTAATTCATAACCGTCTTTGGGTGCGGCAACTGTGATATTAGGTATTAATCGTAAATATGAAATGTCAAAATTGCCATTATGAGTTGGTCCGTCTTCGCCAACAATACCGGCCCGGTCAATTGCAAAAATTACCGGTAGGTTTTGTAAAGCGATGTCCTGAATTATCTGGTCATAAGCACGAGCTAAAAATGTTGAGTAGATTGCCACAACTGGTCTTAACCCCTGTGAAGCTAAGCCAGCAGCGAAAGTGACAGCGTGTTGCTCACAAATGCCAACATCAAAAAAACGTTCAGGAAATTTTTGTTTAAAAGCCATTAAGCCAGTACCAAGACACATACCGGCAGAAATGGCACATACTCGCGAGTCTTTTTCAGCAATTTCAATTAATGCGTTACCGAAAACTTCGCTATTAGATATTGATTTCGAATTTGAAAATTTTGTTTTTTGGCAATTTATTTGAAACGGGCTAACGCCATGATAATGTTCTGGATATTTCTCAGCTAATGCATAACCTTTGCCTTTTTTAGTAACCACATGAACCAATATTCGTCCTTTCATCTTCTTTATTTTTTGAAAATTTTCAATAAGGACTTTTAAATTATGACCGTCAAATGGACCTAGATAACGAAATCCCAATTCTTCAAAAATTATTGATGGTGCCAATAAGCTTTTTAAGCCTTCTTCAATTTTTTTGGCAGCAAGTCTTGCTTTGCCCACTAAGTTTTTTGGCAAAAGTCCTAATAAGTTCCAGGTATCGGCTTTTAACCGATTATACAAGCGACCGGTAATGATTCGGTTCAAGTATTTTGCCATTGCGCCGGTTGTTTTGCCGATTGACATTTCATTGTCATTTAGAATAACAATTAGATTTTCAGTAGATGAGCCAGCATTATTTAATGCTTCAAACGCCATTCCGGTGACAATTGAACCGTCACCGATGACCGCAATTACTTTATATTGTTCATTTTTTAACTTCGCGGCGGTGGCTATTCCCAAGGCTACCGAAATTGAATTACCCGAATGTCCGGTATCAAACACATCATAAATACTTTCTTTCCGTTTTGGAAAACCTGAAATACCGCCAAAAGTTCTTAGCGTTTCAAACTCTTGCCAACGCCCGGTTAATAATTTATGAGCATAGGCTTGATGGCCAACATCCCAAATCAGTTTATCACGGGGCGTATCGAAGACGTAATGCAAAGCGATTGCTAACTCGACAACTCCAAGACTCGGGGCTAAATGGCCGCCGCGTTTTTCGACGGTTTCGATTATACGAGTGCGAATATCTTTTGCTAATTGATTTAGTTTAGCTAAATCCCATTTTCTAATAATCTCTGGAGTTATATTCATCATGATGTTCGTTGTGTTAGATAATCAGTAAATTGTATAAACCACTTAAAATCTTTACCAAGCTGAATAAATTCTTGTTTTGCTCGGTTAGCATATTTCATAACGAGTTTTTTTTGATGATGAGTTGCTGTTGGTTGTGGTTGATCTAAGATGTTATCAGTAGTTTGAAATAACATACCTAAATAAGTACCGGCTTTAGTAATTTTTTCAATTATTTTTTGTTTAGCACCAGCAATTATTGCACCAATTTTCATTGCACCGGCAATTAATTCCGCGGTCTTTTTCTTATCAATTATTGTTTGCTCGTTATTATTTAAATTGACCTTTTTGGTAATATCTAAAACTTGTCCGCCAATCAAGGCGGTCGGACCACAAATCCTGACCAATTCTTTGGTAGCCGCTAATTTCTGCTTCTGTTTTATTTGGGCGTTAATAAACATTTCAAATGCCATTGCAAAAAGGGCATCAGCAGCTAAAAGTGCAATTGCTTCGTTAAAAGCGCGATGTAAACTTGGTTTACCTCGTCGATAATCATCATTATCCATACAAGGTAAATCATCTTGAATTAAAGAAAAGGTATGAATAAATTCTAAACCACAGGCGATGGGTAATATCCTTCTTAATTTTTGATAATTTTTGGCGGGACAACAGGCAACATAAGTAGCCAAACATATTATCGGTCTAATTCTTTTACCGCCATTGAAAACTGAGTAGTGCATTGCTTCATAAAGTATTTCTGGCACATTGCCTTTTTTAACTTCCTTTTTCAATTTAGAAAAAATTTTAACCAACTCGGCATTTACTAAATTTTTATAATCTTCAAGTTGAAGTTGCATAGGATGTTAATTGCCTATTAAATTCTTAAGGTGTTGTTTGGCGGCTTTTACGGTATTTTTTAATAGCATAGCGACAGTCATCGGGCCAACACCACCTGGGACTGGTGTGATTGCTGATGCAACTGTTGATACTTCATCAAAATCGACATCGCCAACTATTTTGGTAGTTGGCGGTATTCGGTTATTTAGCTGGATGCGATTTACGCCAACATCAATAACAACGGCGTCAGGTTTAACCATATCTTTTTTGACAAATTTTGGTTTGCCAATTGCAACAATTAAAATATCGGCCTGACGAGTAAAATTTGCGATATTAGGCGTTTTGCTGTGGCAAATTGTGACCGTCGCGTTGATTGGATGTTTTTTATGGTTTAATGAAAGCGTCATATGCTTGGCTAACAACATATTTGCCAATGGCTTTCCCACTAATTCGCCTCGACCGATAATGACGCAATGTTTACCTTCAATCATAATTTGATTGTGGACTAAAAGTTCAATAATGCCACTGGGCGTACAGGGATAAAATAATGGCTCAATAGCATCAGATCGATTTGAGATCAAATGACCAAGATTACTAGCGGAAAGTCCATCAACATCCTTATCGGCTCTGATTGTATCTAACACTTTTTGAGAGTTAATATGTTGGGGCAACGGCATTTGAACTAAAATACCATGAATATTATTATCCTTATTCCAGTTATCAATAATTTCTAAGAGTCGTGCTTCGGAGATGTCGTCTTTGAGTCTTAATGTTTGTGTTTTAATCCCGACTTCAGCACAGGCGGTTTCTTTGTTTCTGACATAAATTACTGACGGTGCGAAGTCACCAACTAAAATTACGCCTAAATTAGGGACAATGCCATTATTAATTAATTTTATTACTTCAGTTTTTAGCTCTTCTTTTATTTTTGCGGATAAGGTTTTGCCGTCTAATAATTTCATTTTAAGTTTGCTTTTTTACATGCAATTTCATACCATCAATTGCAACGACGATTACTTTTTCACCTTTTTTTATTTTATCCTCGACCGATAGTGCTGTCCATAATTCGCCGTGGATTAATATTGTTCCTTCAGGCGCTAAGTCAGTTTGGGCAACGCCAGTAGCCGCGATCAGACCTTCTTTGCCGGTAGTAACTTTTTTCTGATGGGCTTTGATTGCCAGGCTAATGATCCATATAAAAAATAAAGCGGTAACTATAATTGTAATAATTAAAACCGGTTTTGCTAAACGGAAGTACGGTGTTGGAGATTGGAAAAGTAGTATTGAGCCTAATATTAAAGTAATAATGCCGCCGATAGTTAACAAGCCATAAGATGTAATATAAATTTCAAGGATAAAAAGAATGATTGCAAATCCGATTAGGGCTAAGCCGGCATAATTAGTCGGCAATAAATGTAAAGAGTAAGTGCCTAATATTAAACAAATTGCGCCAATCGCTCCTGGGAAAATCGCACCGGGAGATTGCAGTTCAAAAATCAGTCCATAGATACCCAACATTAAAAGTATGTACGCAATATTGGGATTAGTCAGAAAAAGTAGAAACTTCTGTCGAGCATTCATTGTTAGTTCTTTTTTTATTGCTGTCTGCCAACCGGCAACTGGTAGTTTTTTATTATTTACAATCGCGATTGAATCTAATTTCTGGTATAATTCAGTATCATGATCGGCGATAAGATCGACGACATTTAGTTTTATCGCTTCATTGGCGCTAATCGCGACTGATTGTCGCACTGCTTGTTCTGCCCATTTTTTATTTCTGTTTCTCTTTTCAGCAATTGATATGATATAACTAACTGCATCGTTAACGACTTTTTCTTTCATTTCTTGTGGTATTTCTTTTCCGCCAATAGAAATGGGATGGGCGGCGCCAATATTTGTGCCAGATGCCATAACCGCAATATTACCGGCTAAGGTTATAAAAACACCGGCCGATGCTGCGCGAGCACCCGAAGGATAAATATAAATAACCACTGGAATTTTGGCATTAAAAATTTTCTGAATGATCTCGCGCATTGAATCATCTAATCCGCCTGGGGTATCAAGTTTAATAATAATACCGATTGCGTTATCTTTTTCTGCTTGTTCAATGCCTGAAATAATATAGTCAGCACTAATTGGACCAATCGGACCGGTAAATTTCAGGATATAGACATAATTATTGTTAGTTTCAGATGCACTAGCGACGAATGAATAAAATAATAATGTTGCAGTAATCAAGCATATAACCTTACTTTTGGTCATTAATATTTAATCTTTTTATTTATTAAGTTTAAATATCATTATTCCGGTGTCACCGCAATAAATAAAGAGATTTTATCTCGTTTTAATCGGAACAGAATTGGACTTTTGACATCTTTCAGTTCTTTAACTGCTTTACTAAAATCGTTAAGATTAGCAATTTCATACTTATCAATTTTCAAGATGACATCGCCTTTGCGAATACCGGCTTGGTCAGCAACTGAATTACCTTCAACATCATCAATGATTACTCCTTGTTCAATTCCGAGTGATTGTTTTTCACTTTGGGTTAAATTGCGGACTTTAAGTCCTAACCAGGATTTAACTTCTTCGGTTTCTTCACTCTCTTCTTCTTTTTCCGGTTTACTTGCAACTTCTTCAGGCATTTCTTGTAACTTGGCTGTAAAGGTCAATGGTTTACCATCACGAATTACTTCAATCTCAACAGTTGTGCCCGGAGCAATTTCGGCAACCATTCGGCGGAATTGTTCAACATTGGTAACCTTTTTACCATTAAATTTAACAACAACGTCACCGGCTTTCAGTCCGGCTTTTTCTGCTGGAGTGTTTTTTAGAACTTCACCTAATAGAACTCCCTCAGTGCTTTTTAATTTCAATGCTTCTTTTAAGTCATTAGTTATTTCTTGAGGATAAACGCCTAAATAGCCGCGAACGATTTTGCCCTTTTTAATTAATTGGTCAGCAATCTGTTTGGCTAAATTAATCGGGGTTGCGAAACCGATGCCAATATTACCACCACTAGTTGTTCGAATTGCAGTATTAATACCGATAACTTCACCTTTAATATTGACCAATGGACCGCCGGAATTACCGGGATTAATTGCGGCATCAGTTTGAATAAAGTCTTGATAAGTTGGACCTTCAGGCAATGGCACATTACTCCGTCCTTTGGCACTAATCACGCCAACCGTAACTGTTCCTTCTAATCCAAAAGGATTACCAACCGCAATTGCCCAATCCCCAATTCTAATGCTATCAGAATCACCAAGTTTGGCATAAGGTAAGTTTTCTTTAGTATCGATTTTTATCACGGCGATATCAGTTTTTGCATCTTTGCCAATGATTTTTACCTTTTTGCCTTTATATTCGGTTTTATTAGCAAGCGTAACTTTGATATTATCAAATCCAGCAATAACATGGTTGTTAGTTATTATATAGCCATCAGGGCTAATAATAACACCGGAACCCAGAGTCTGACTTTTTTGCTGTTGTTCAAATTTGGGAAAATCTTTAAAAAAGTCCTTAAAAAAGTCGTCAAATGGAAAACTGAAACCAGGCGAAGTGATTTTAACAACTTTTTCTGCCGAAATATTCACGACCGTCGGTATAACCATTTCGGCGACTTTAACAAACGGACTGGTTCCTTCGGTGGTAATTAACGGATATTTTGTTTCAATTGAGGTTATCGGATTTTCGGCTCGGGCAAGATTGCGTCGGTTAAGATTCAATGCTCCGGCAATGAAAAGTCCGATAATAAATGCCGCAATAACCGCACAGGCAATAATAACACCAATGCGAAGATTGCTTAATGTATCTTTACTGTTTCTGTTCATAATACCTCCAACTAACTAAATATAAATAAATTACTCATAATAAGTAAGATTATATTTTTTATCTTGGATTTTTGCTTATTCAAATACCTTTATTTATCGATAATAATTATTTTATTACTGATTTACCGAAATGTCAATACCCGATTTTCATCAAAAATTAATTTTAATGGGTAGTTATAGTATGGTTATCAGTGATATTAAAAAATTAAGTATCTCCATAT